>NZ_CAXBVX010000049.1:0-14851 GCF_963979125.1 uncultured Candidatus Puniceispirillum sp. | reverse complement strand
GCAGATCGATAATGCCATCATGTTCATCGGATAATTGCATTTCGCGTTCTGAACACAGCATGCCATTTGACGCCTCGCCGCGGATTTCACCCACTTTGAGCGTCAGATCAATGCCAGGCACATAGGCACCCGCAGGGGCAAACACGCCCTTCATGCCTGTCCGTGCATTTGGTGCACCACATACCACCTGAATCGGATCGCCGGATCCGGTATTGACCATGCAAACACGCAATTTGTCGGCATTGGGATGCTGTTCTGCCGATATCACCTCGGCAATGGTAAAAGGTGCCAGTGCCGCCGCACGGTCGGTTACCGACTCTACTTCAAGACCAAGCATCGTTAGGATTTCAAGTATCTCGTCTAGGCTACGGTCAGTATCAAGATGGTCAAATAACCAGTCACGGGTAAATTTCATCAGACGCTTCCTCCGACCAAGCCAGCGTGAATCGAAGGCGCATCAAACGGCAAAAACCCATAATGCCGCATCCAGCGCAAATCACTGTCATAGAATGTCCGCAAGTCAGGAATGCCATATTTAAGCATGGCAATGCGTTCGATTCCCATGCCGAAGGCAAACCCCTGATACTTGTCAGGGTCATAACCACAATTTTCCAGCACACGGGGATTCACCATGCCGGAACCCAAAATTTCCAGCCAGTCATCACCAGCGCCAATTTTCAAACCGCCACCATCGCGCGAACAGCCAATATCAACTTCGGCAGACGGCTCGGTAAAGGGGAAATAGCTGGGGCGGAACCGTACCGGCAAATCATCAACACCAAAGAAAGCACGGCAAAAATCAATCAAGCAGCCTTTTAAATGCCCCATATGGATACCATCACCAATCACCAGCCCTTCGCATTGATGAAACATCGGCGAATGCGTTGCGTCATGATCCGAGCGATAGGTGCGCCCAGGCACAATAATCCGAATAGGCGGTTCGCTGGCTTCCATTGTGCGTATCTGTACCGGCGACGTATGCGTGCGCAACACCTTGCGTTTGCCATCAGCATCGGGCGGCAGATAAAAGGTATCATGTTCCTGACGTGCTGGATGCTCTTCGGGAATATTCAGGGCGGTAAAATTATAATAATCAGATTCGATGTCAGGGCCTTCGGCAACGATGAAGCCCATTTCGGCAAAAATTGCGACGACTTCCTCAATCGTGCGTGATAACGGATGCAAGCGAGCATCCATATGTGGACGCGATGGCAAAGTCACATCAACGCGCTGGGCGGTTAGCTTTTCGGCAAGCGCGGCGTCTGCCAACATTGTCTGTCGCGCATCAATCGCACTGGCAATGGTATCTTTCAGAACGTTTAGATCCTGACCTGCCTGTTTGCGCGCTTCAGGCTCCATACCACCAAGGTCCCGCATCATCAGCGAAACACGGCCTTTTTTACCTAGTGACTCGATACGCACAGTTTCCAGCGCTTCGAGCGTGTCAGCTGTCTGTATAGTTGCCAGAATTTCCGATGAAAGGCTTTCCAGATTTTGCATAATATCCGTTCCAGCAAAGTTTATATCATCACAGCAAGGGCGATAAATAGTCAGGTCAAAATAGAACAGGCCGCCGCCTTGAACCACCAAATAATGATCTGGCGACGTTCAAAGCTGCGGCCTGAATATTCAGGTATGAAGCGTACCTTAGCTTGCCGCGCGTGAACGTTCCACCAACGCGGTAAAGGCCGCTGGTTCATTCACGGCAAGATCAGCAAGCATCTTGCGGTCAATTTCGATTCCAGCCTTGATCAGACCACCCATCATCTGTGAATAGGTGATGCCATGAATACGAGCAGCCGCGTTGATTCGCTGAATCCACAAAGCGCGGAACTCGCGCTTACGAACCCGGCGGTCGCGATACGCATATTGGCGGGCTTTATCAACCGCCTGCGTAGCTGTCCGAAATGTATTTTTACGACGACCATAATAGCCTTTGGCAGCCTTGATGACTTTGCCGTGACGAGCATGGGTAGTAGTACCTCTTTTAACGCGTGCCATGTATCAGCTCCCTTATGCGTATGGAATGAAACGTTTTACAATGCGTGCATCGGCATCACTCAAAATCATGGTGCCACGCGCTTTGCGTTTCATTTTCTGGGAACGACGGCGGAGATTGTGGCTGAGAAACGCGGCCGAGCCACGAACTTTGCCACTTGCGGTCAGGCGAAAGCGTTTTTTCGCACCGCTTTTGGTCTTCATCTTGGGCATTTTGACCTCTTTCTTCATAAAGGTGACCTGCATATCATGAACCCCATATCCTAAGCGAGGGTCGGTCAGTCAGGCAATAAGCCGGCCGGGCATGCCCTGTTGTTTCAGGCCCGGACGCGACATCAAACGCGAAGCGGCGTTTATAGGCGGATTACGCCGGGGAATCAACCCTGTTGATGCGGGAATATATCATCACATCAAATCATCCGCATTAACCGCAAATTAACCTGCGCTCTTTATAATCAGATTTGGTCAATATTGACCGACCTGAACGCAGAGTGCTGTTAAAGGATTTCAAAATTACGGCAAAAAGGGGCAAATGAATTTGCCCCTTAGTTAAGCTGGATAGTTCTGTTTTATTTTGGGGCAATGACCATAATCATCTGACGGCCTTCCATCTTTGGATGGGATTCAACCTTTGCCACTTCCTCGGTTTCATCGCGCACACGCTTGAGAACAATGGCGCCTAATTCCTGATGCGCCATTTCACGGCCACGGAAACGCAAGGTAACCTTTACCTTATCGCCAGAACCCAGAAACTTGTTCACAGCGCGCATTTTGACCTGATAGTCATGCTCGTCAATATTCGGCCGGAGCTTAATTTCTTTTACTTCGATGATTTTCTGCTTTTTACGCGTCTCATTGGCACGTTTTTGCGCTTCATATTTATATTTGCCATAATCAAGAATTTTGCATACGGGAGGATCAACATTTGGCTGAACCTCAACCAGATCAAGGCCGAAATCTTCGGCCTTGTTAATTGCATCGCGGGTGTCGAGAACCCCTAGCTGACCGCCATCGGGATCAATGCAGCGTACTTGTGGTGCTCTAATAGCGCCATTCACGCGCGGGCCATCTTGTGCTGGTGGCACATTACTATGTGGACGTACTATCTAAACTTCTCCTGTTTTTGTCAAAACGCTACGGCTTATTGACGTTTAAAATTTCGTTGAGTATTTTTGTTAACACCTTAACACGCCGTAATATAGGAATTTATTAACAAAACCAGCGTGATTGTGCCAGTTTTTTTAATTTTTACCACTTTTGTTCCGATTTCTGGTGATTCGCATTCGGGATCATTGCCCTTGCAGGTCAGGAGCCAAACTTTCATCGCGCAACATTTCAAGTGCCTGATTCATATCCAGATCGGTCTGGTCATTCGAGCCAAGTCGACGCAAGGCAACAGTACCAGCGTCAGCTTCACGGCCGCCAACAGCCAGAATAAAAGGCACTTTCATGACGCTATGTTCGCGAACCTTATAACTGATTTTCTCGTTACGAAAATCGCGTTCCACCCGTAGACCCATCGCCTCGGCAGTGTGGGCGACCTGTTCGGCATAGTCATTCGCGCTATCAGTAATAGACGCAACAACAATCTGGACAGGCGCAAGCCAGTTTGGCATCCGCCCAGAATATTGTTCAATCAAAATACCAATCCATCTTTCCATTGAACCAAGTATGGCGCGATGAAGCATAACCGGACGGTGCCGGTTGCCATCTTCGCCAACATATTCGGCATCCAGACGTTCAGGTAGCACAAAATCCACCTGCAAGGTGCCGCATTGCCAGTCACGACCAATCGCGTCACGCAGAACAAATTCCAGCTTTGGCCCATAAAAAGCGCCTTCACCCGGATTCAGTGTTGTCTCAAGTTTGGCAGCGCTACATGCATCGGTAAGGGCGCTTTCGGCCTTATCCCATGTTGCGTCATCTCCGGCGCGCACTTCAGGGCGATCAGAAAATTTCACCCGCACATCGGTAAAGCCAAAATCTGCATAGATTGATTGCAGCAATGCACAGAATTTTACCGATTCTTCGGTAATCTGGTCTTCAGTACAGAATATATGGGCATCATCCTGAGTAAAGGCACGCACCCGCATAATCCCATGCAACGCCCCTGATGGTTCGTTGCGATGGCACGATCCAAATTCGGCCATGCGTAACGGCAAGTCGCGATAAGATTTTATACCCTGCCGGAAAATCTGCACATGACATGGACAGTTCATCGGCTTTAGCGCCAAAGTTCGCTCGTCTTCAGATTGTGCGGTGAACATATTTTCACGAAACTTGTCCCAATGCCCTGATGCTTCCCACAAGGTGCGATCTACAAGCTGAGGCGTTTTCACTTCACCATAACCAGCCTGTTCAAGCCGACGGCGCACATAGGATTCAATCTCCCGATAGACAAACCAGCCTTTTGAATGCCAGAACACTGATCCGGCGGCCTCTTCTTGCAGATGGAACATATCTAGCTGTTTGCCAAGTTTGCGATGGTCACGCTTTTCGGCTTCTTCAAGCATATGTAGATAGGCGTTTAGCTCTTTTTCCGTGCGCCAGGCGGTACCATAAATTCGCTGTAGCATGGGCCGATTTGAATCACCACGCCAGTAAGCACCAGCGACTTTCATCAGTTTGAAGGCGTGTCCAAGTTTGCCCGTTGATGGCAAATGTGGCCCACGACATAGGTCGATAAAATTGCCTTGTTTATAAAAGGTGACGGTTTCTTCTGCCGGAATGGCCGCCACAAGTTCAACCTTGAATGGCTCGCTATTTTTTTCATAGAACGCAACAGCCTCATCGCGTGTCCAGACATCACGAATAATGGCTTCATCACGATCAACAATCTCATGCATGCGTTTTTCAATTGATGCCAAATCATCTTCGGAGAATGCCGTCTCGCGATGAAAGTCGTAATAAAAGCCATTTTCTATAGATGGCCCGATCGTGACTTGTGTTTCAGGATATAGTTCCAACACAGCTTCAGCCATAACATGCGCGCAATCATGTCGGAGCAAAGCCAGAGCGGCATCATCCTTGGCTGTTATCAAGGCCATATTGACGTCGGTATCTACAGGGCGCGTCAAATCCCATTCTTGGCCATCAACCACAGCCAGTAAAGCCGCTTTGGCAAGGCCCGGACCAATATCTGTAGCCACATCTGCCGGTGTTACCGGCATATCAAAGGAACGAACAGATCCATCAGGAAGGGTAATATTTGGCATGTAACCTTTTCACAATCTTTAATCCGGTGCGCCTTTTTACAAGGCGCGCATAGTAACTTTAGGGTAGAGATGCTACCTGTTGACGCCAGCAAACTCAAGTCAAGAGCGACAATTAGCCCTTTGTCGTAACCTGTGATTTTTGCAGAATTCGACGATATATTTTTACTGTTTCATTACACATACGCGTTGTCGAAAAACTTCGCTCAATATGCGCACGTGACTTGTCTGCCAATAATTGTCGCTCAGGACCTTGCAATTCCAATGCCTGTCGAATACAGGCGGCCAAACTTTCTGCATCCCCTGGTGTTGCAAGCCAGCCTGTCTGGCCATGCTTGATCGATTCAACGGCACCGCCGTGGTCAAAGGCAACAACTGGTCGTCCCATCGCCTGCGCTTCAAGGGCAACGCGGCCAAACGGCTCAGGGGTAATCGATGGCATAACAACCACATCCGCAACCATCAAGGCAGCTGGCATGTCATCAACCGCATGTGACAAGCGAAACCGCCCTTCAAGCCCCTGATCGACACCATGTTTGGTAATTCTGTCAATAAAGCCTTGCTTGCCATCGGCAGCACCAACAAACAAACAGATAAATGGCAGATCTTTTATCAAGGCCAGCGCATCAAGCAAAGCTTCGTGCCCTTTCCACAAAGTTGGACGCGCGGGCAACATCACCACCGGCATTTCTTCAGGTAATGCGACCGAGTCTGCAAAATTAATGATCCGCGTCTGGTTAACCGCCTGTGGATCAAAGACATCGATGTCAACGCCACGATGAATAACCGACATGCGTTCTTCTACACCTATAAATTGGCTGGTGATAAGTTGTTTTATATATTTAGAAATGGCAATCACATGATCGACTTTGACAAGTTTGCCGTTATATATCCGTTTTAAGATGGAGTAGGCCTGAAAGCGACCATGAACGGTACTAACTGTTGGAATGCGAAGTTTTTTGGCAACGGGTAATGCAATCCAGGCTGGCGCGCGTGATCGCACATGCACAATATGTGCGTTCTCATCCTGTAAAATCGACTGTAACTTGCGGCGGATAGAACCCCATTTCAAAGGATTCTTCACATTCACCGGCAAGGTGTGATGGGTTGCCCCACAACGTACAATATGACGCTCAAGCGGGCCACCCGACGAAATCACTACGGCGTGGCCACCAGCCTTTTCGATAGCTTGCGCCATTTCGACAGTGCCACGTTCGACACCACCACGACCAAGAGCTGGTAAAATCTGTACAATTACAGGCCGCTTTTCCAAAGGCGTGTTAGATTTACTTAAGCGAGGTGTATTAGCCATAAATTCAATGAACTTTTCGATCAAAATGTCTAAGATACTTGGAATTCATAACGACGATTAGAGTTAATGACAATGGATGAACCTGACTTTCTTTATATTAATGACAAACAGCGCATAGCCTATCATAAAATTGATGGGAAAAAGCCAGGCATCATTTTTCTATGTGGGCATGGTTCGGACATGAACGGCACCAAATCCATCTACATGGAAAATTGGGCACGCAAACATGGACATGGCTTTATCCGGTTCGATTATCGTGGTCACGGTCAATCTGATGGTAATTTTCTGGATCTGGGGATTTCCGACTGGACCGAAGATGCGCTGGCCGTTATCGAACAGCTGACAGATGGACAGCAGGTTCTGGTTGGGTCATCGCTTGGAGGCTGGATCATGCTCAATGCAGCTTGTGCGCGGCCTGATCGGATTGCGGGATTGATTGGCATTGCCGCTGCGCCTGATTTCACCAAAGAGCTGATCTGGGATACGCTAGATGCGGATGCGCAATTGGCGATGAAACAAACCGGTCATCTTTTGGTTCCAAGCCCCTATGCCGACGAACCCGTTATCTATCCCTATCATTTGGTTGAAGATGGTGCGGCGCATTTACACCTTCAAGGCGGTACAATCAATATCACCACACCAGTTCGTCTGCTTCATGGCATGCAGGATGAAGAAGTGCCGTGGAACACGGCCTGCCGCATTATGGAAAAGCTTGCCGCTGATGATGTGATTTTGCATCTAGACAAAGCCGCGGCGCATCGTTTTTCTGAGCCAGCCCAACTTGACATGCTGGGACAAACAGCCACTGATTTACTAGCTTGTATAAATAAAACAAAATTATAGGTTTGATAGCGATGAATTAAAAATCGGAATTGCTGTAATGGGCTGGTGGTTTAAGGCCAATGACCTGATCTGCAAGTAATTCGCGAAATGATGGTCTGGATTTCATCTTTGCGTACCATGTTTTGGCTTCAGGATGTTTGTCCCAATTTATGTCACCTAGATAATCCAGCACCGAAAGATGCGCCGCTGCTGCCAGATCCGCCAGCGATAATTGTTTGCCCGCCAGCCAGCTTCCCTGTTCGGCAAGCCAGTCGATATATTGCATATGTATATTCAGATTGCTGAGGGCTGCACGAATCACGCCTGATGATGGTTGCCCTTCGCCAGAAAACCGTTTTATCACACGCTCGGACAAAAGAGGCGTGCCAACCTCATTGGCGAATTTGATTTCAAACCATTGCATGAGACGACGTATTTCCACCCGCGACGCAACGTCACCCCATAGCAAAGACGGCGTTTCGCTTTCTTCGAGATATTCGGCAATGACCATCGCCCCCGCAATAACCCCATGATTATCGGAAACCATGACAGGAACATCGCCAGCAGGATTAAGTCGCAGAAAATCCTCACTGCGTTCCCAAGGTATTTCCAGTTTTGGAAGATAGACCACATTCCGCTCGGCTAGAACCAACCGGATGAAACGCGAAGCGGCAGATAGCTGATAGTGATGCAATACATGCATGAAATTCAGGACACTTTCATAATCTGAACCCGAACGGGCGTGAAGCACGATTAGCTATAACATTACATACAGTTACCCATTTCACCAGTTCAAAAGAACTATTCAGACCAGGACAAAAGACAGTGTCGTGACAAAGTCCGTTATTTAGTTGGGCGTACGGGTAAATTCTGTCCAGCAAGACTAGCAAGAAAGCCATCTTTAAGTTCAAAAAACTGAAGCCTTTCCGGCTCTATGAAACCGGGCCATTTAATCGCGTATGGCGCCGCTGGAACGAATCCAAATTTTGGATAATAATCAACTTCACCAGAAACCAGAATGGCAGGCCATGTGAATGATCTGGCATGTGAGAGACCCGCAGATACCAGTTCCTTGCCATAGCCTTTGCCGCGCAAATCAGGCCGCACAGCTAGAGGGCCAAGCAATAGAATAGGATGCGTTCCCAGCATTACTTCCCAAAACCGCAAAGATCCAACGGCAACACCATTGTCACGAAGCACAAAACACATTTCGGCTATAGGTGCGCCCGGGCGTAAATTCCATACTGAACGCGCATGCCTATCAAGGCCAAAAGCCTCGTCCATAAGGGCATCAACAATTTTGATGTCAGCTTCAGTCTGTATTGCAATTTCATACATAGCGACGCTCTATACATAGAAACCGCGCCGGAATGCAAACGAAGTTTGCAAACCGGTACAGCATATACCACTACTTTAGGCTGTCTGCTCGAGAGCTTGCCCATCATCAATGGGCTTCTCTAAAGTTGGAATTATCTCGGTTGGCACGATTTGCCAGAAATTTCCAATCTCGACATTCCATTCATTGAGCAACCGCAAAGCAAGTGCCGATTCAGTATGTTTGGCATGTTCCTCAACCAAATTGCGAAGACTATCCGCCCAATGCGTGCTGGCAATGCGGACAATTTCTAGCGTTGCCGGATTAGCCCGATCTTTGAAGGTGCCCGCCTTGTCATAGATAAAGGCCATGCCGCCCGTCATGCCAGCACCAAAATTATTGCCAACTTCGCCAAGGATTACGACCTTGCCGCCCGTCATGTATTCACAAGCATTTGATCCACTGCCTTCGACAATAGCTGTGGCACCCGAATTTCTTACACATAAACGTTCACCAGCCTTACCGGCAGCATAAAGCTGTCCCGAGGTCGCTCCATAAAGAACCGTATTGCCAATGATTGTATTTTCACTGGCCGTATAGGTTATGGCTCCTGCTGGTCGCACCACGATCATGCCACCAGACAAACCCTTGCCAACATAATCATTTGCATCACCAATCACATCAAGACGGAGCCCCTGTGTCGCAAAAGCGCCAATTGATTGACCTGCCGAACCACGAAGTCGGACTGAAATATGCCCAGGGCGCAGGCCAGTCATGCCAAAACGACGAACAATATGTGAAGATAAACGTGTTCCAATCGCGCGCTGTGTATTTTCTATGTTATAAGAAAGTTGCATCTTGGAACCATATTCCAATGCGCGACTTGCATCCTTTACCATCAAGGCATCAAGCGTATCAGGCACTTCGGTACGGGGCTTGTCGCGGGCACTGATTTCATCCTTGTCCGCGTCAGCACGCACCAAAATCGGGTTCAGATCAAGATCGTCAAGCGCCGCGTCACCCCGGCTTACCTGACTCAGCAAATCAGTCCGACCAATAACCTCTTCAAGCGACGTGAAACCAAGTGATGCCAGAATTTCCCGCACTTCTTCGGCAAGATGTGTAAATAACTGAACAACTTTTTCCGGCGTGCCTTCGAATTTTGCGCGCAGATCGTCACGCTGGGTACAGACACCTACTGGACATGTGTTTGAATGGCACTGCCGCACCATGATACAGCCCATTGCGATCAGGGATGATGTACCAATGCCATATTCATCGGCACCCAGCATGGCCGCCATCACAATGTCACGACCTGTTTTCAAACCACCATCGGTACGCAAAACAACCTTATTGCGCAAATCATTCATTGATAGTACCTGATGCACCTCGGACAGGCCCATTTCCCAAGGCAAGCCAGCATATTTAATTGATGATTGCGGACTAGCGCCGGTGCCACCACCATGACCAGACACGAGAATGGCATCCGCTTTGGCCTTGGCAACACCAGCGGCAATCGTTCCAATACCTGTTGACGCGACCAGCTTTACACACACTTTTGCATCAGGGTTAATCTGTTTGAGATCGTAGATAAGCTGGGCCAGATCCTCAATCGAATAGATATCATGATGCGGTGGTGGTGAGATCAAAGTGACCCCCGGCGTTGCATGGCGCAAACGCGCAATCAATCCATCAACCTTGATCCCAGGCAACTGCCCCCCTTCGCCTGGCTTTGCCCCTTGCGCAACTTTGATCTCGATTTCTTGGCAATTATTCAGATATTCAGCGGTAACGCCAAAGCGACCTGATGCAATCTGTTTAATGGCGCTGGATGGGTTGTCGCCATTCTCACGTAGTTTAAAACGCGACGGGTCTTCACCACCTTCACCAGAGTCCGATTTTGCCCCAATGCGGTTCATCGCAATCGATAATGTTTCATGCGCTTCAGGACTTAAGGCACCAAGCGAAATGCCCGGAGACACCAACCTTTTGCGGATATTAGTAATCGATTCGACATTTTCAATTTCAACCGCATCACCGCCAGGCTTGAAATCCATCAGGTCACGCAAATTAATGGGGCCCTGACCATCAACAAGGTTGGAATATTTTTTCCAGCTTGCAAAGGAACCTGTGTCACAGGCATGCTGCATCGCATGGATAAGCTGGCCATCAAAAGCATGCCGTTCACCAGATTTACGAAATCTGAAAAATCCACCAACAGGCAAGGTTACATTTTCATGCGCAAAGGCCTTTTGGTGCATATCCAGAATCCGCGAACGAATACCTGTCAGACCAAGCCCAGACACGCGTGATGTCATTGTTGGGAAATATTGCGCAACCAGCGCACGTGATAGACCCAGAGCTTCAAAATTATAACCGCCGCGATAAGACGCAATAATCGAAATGCCCATCTTAGACATGATTTTCAGCAAACCATCCTCGACAGCCTTGCGGTAATTACCAACGGCATCAGTTATTGACAGATTTGGTAACAGACCGCGATCATGGCGTTCAGCAATGGCTTCTTCGGCAATATAGGCATTGACCGTTGTCGCGCCAACGCCAATCAGAACGGCAAAATGATGCACGTCAAGACATTCACCAGTAGCGACATTGACTGAGGCAAATGTTCGTAATTGCTGGCGCACCAGATGCGAATGAACAGCCCCTGTTGCCAAAATCATCGGGATGGCAACGCGTGTTTCGGATGCCGCACGGTCTGTCAGCATAACATGTTCACAGCCTGACCGAACTGCCTCTTCAGCTTCCGCCTGAATGCGTTCCATAGCCGCGGTGAAATCATCGTCCTCGCCGTTAGCGTCGAATGTGCAATCGATATGCGTCGCTTTGGCACCTAGATGCAGACATAGCGCGTCCCATTCAGGGATCGTGAGCACAGGTGAATTCAGCAACAAGTGATCGCATTGCACGGGCGACTCATCAAGAATATTCCCAAGGTTGCCAAGCCGCGTTCGCAAGCTCATCACATGGCGTTCACGAAGCGAGTCAATTGGCGGGTTTGTTACCTGCGAAAAATTCTGCCGGAAGAAATGATGTAGCCCACGATAGCGACTAGATAGAACCGCAAGCGGGGTATCATCACCCATTGATCCAATAGCTTCCTTGCCAGTTTCGGCCATTGGCTGCAGCACAAGTTCCATATCTTCCATGGTCCAACCAGCCATCATCTGGCGGCGGCGTGCCTCCATCACCGGCAAACGCTCAGCCGCTTTGCCGCTAGCCTTGGCTAGCACCGTATCCATCTGTTCGGCGCGGCCAATCCATTTACCGTAGTCATTCTGATCAGCCATCGCGTCTTTCAATTCATCGTCGCGATACAGTTTGCCTTCAGCCAGATTGATAGCGATCATTTCGCCAGGCCCAAGACCACCACGTTCGAGAATATTTGCATCCGGGACAACAACCATACCGGTTTCAGAACCAGCAATAACCAGACCATCATTGGTTACAACATAGCGCATTGGCCGCAGACCATTTCGATCCAGACCTGCAATGACCCAGTTATTGGCGTAAGCGGCGATTGCTGCCGGACCATCCCAAGGTTCCATCACCGAATTACAATAGGCATAAAGTTTGGCACGCTTGCTGGTACCACTAACGTCGATTGCTTCTGGAATCATCATGGTTTTTACCATTGGCAAGGCACGGCCAGCATGTCCCATAAGCTCAAACACGGCATCAAGTGCCGAGGAATCCGAACTGCCTTTGGCAATGACCGGTTTGAGATCTTCGATCTTGTCACCAAACAGACCAGACTCCATACGGTCTTCGTGGCACGTCATCCAGTTTTGGTTGCCACGTATTGTGTTGATCTCACCATTATGCGCAAGCACCCGAAAAGGTTGTGCCAATTTCCATGTTGGCATGGTGTTGGTCGAATAGCGCTGATGATAAATCGCAAATGATGAAATAAAGCGTGTATCCAGTAAATCAGGAAAAAAGGCCGTGACCTGTTCAGCAAGGAACATGCCTTTATAGATGATTGAGCGACTTGAAAGCGAACAGATATAGAAATCGCTGATCAACTCCTGCATCACTGCTTTTTCAATACGACGACGAACAAGATAAAGCTGTATTTCAGCCTCTTCTTCGGACATATCGGCTGGCATAGAGAACATAATCTGTTCGATTTCGGGACGCGTTGCATTGGCTTTGTCACCAAGCGCCTGAATATCAACCGGCACTTGACGCCAGCCATAGATAGAATGGCCAAATGTCAGAATTTCCTGTTCGACTACACAACGGCAACGCTCCTGTGCGGCCAGATCAGTGCGTGGTAAAAACACCATACCTACAGCTAGGCGCCCACCATCATCATCATGTCCCGTACGGGCAATATGCTCGATAAAGAAATCACGTGGAATTTCGATATGAATACCAGCCCCATCACCAGTCATACCATCGGCGTCAACTGCACCACGATGCCAGATCGCCTGTAACGCTTCGATCGCGGCGTCAACCACCGCACGGTTTGGTTTGCCATCTCGTGTCGCCACAAAGCCAACACCACAAGAATCATGCTCCATCTCAGGTGCATACACACCAGCTTCGGTCAATTTGGTTTCATTTACCTTACGACGGGTAATAAAGGCATCTGCATCAAAGTTTTTGGTATGTTTTGACATTATTAGCTCCCTGATCCAGCGCGGCGCGGCGCGTTGGCCTCTGCCTGCTGCACAATCCACGCATCAATCTGTTCAGCCGCATCACGCCCATCACGAACACCCCAAACAACCAAGGATGCACCCCGAACGATATCGCCAGCCGCAAATACGCCATTCTGGCTTGTCATCATGGTTTTCCAGTCAATGCTGATAGTTCCCCATTTGGTCACGCCCAACCCGTCATCACCAAACATTTTGGGCATGTCTTCAGGATCAAAACCAAGCGCCTTGATAACCAAATCAGCAGGCATATTATGAGATGAACCTTCGATAACTTGTGGTACCTGACGACCAGTAGCATCGGGTTGACCCAAATGAATGGACTGTGCCTGTACCGCAGTCACCTTATCATCACCCAAAAAGGCCTGTGGCGCAGATAACCATTTGAATATGACGCCTTCTTCTTCAGCATTTTGCACTTCACGCTGTGATCCGGGCATATTCGCCTTGTCACGCCGATACAAACAACTGACCGATTTAGCATTCTGACGGATGGCTGTCCGCACACAATCCATTGCCGTGTCACCGCCACCTATAACAACAACGTCTTTGCCTTCGGCATTTAAGCGCCCATCTTCAAAAGCTGGTACGTCATCACCAAGGCTTTTGCGGTTTGACGTGGTTAGATAATCAAGCGCTGGGACAATGCCATCAAGTCCGCTTCCCGGGGCGTTAAGATCACGTGCTTTATAAACGCCTGTTGCGACCAGAATAGCATCATGCTTTGCACGAATTTCGTTAAAGGTAACATCAGCACCAATATCAATATTCAGGTGAAAATGGACACCACCATCACGCAACAATTTACCGCGGCGTTCGACAATCGATTTTTCCAGCTTGAACCCGGGGATACCGTAAATCAGTAGGCCACCAATTCTGTCGTAGCGATCATATACATGAACCTGATAACCACGATGGCGCAACATCTCAGCCGCCGCCAGACCAGCTGGTCCTGCGCCGATTATGCCAACGGACTCTTCAAGCTCAATACGCGGGGCGGCTGGTTTGACCCACCCTTCGGCAAAAGCGGTTTCTGTGATATGCTTTTCTACCGCGCCGATGGTTACTGATTCAAAACCCTTTTCAATGACACAACTGCCTTCACACAAACGATCCTGTGGACAGATGCGGCCACAGATTTCTGGAAAATTATTCGTTTGTGACGATAATTCGTAGGCTTCCTGCATCCGCCCCTCGGCAGTCATCATTAACCAATCAGGGATATTATTGTGCAGGGGGCAGTTAGTCTGGCAGAAAGGCACACCGCATTGCGAACAGCGCGACGCCTGTGTTTCGGCCGCCTCGACATCAAAATCATCATATATTTCGTCAAAATCAGCAACGCGTGCGTCTGCCTTACGCTTTGATGGCATAGCTTTTTCGGTCGCCACAAATTTCAACATTTTTGATGACATTACTGCCTCCTATTTAATTCCGGCGCATTTGGGCGCTACACTTGAGTTAAGCGCGCGCCACAGGAATAAAAGTCAATGATTGTTACCTTTTT
>NZ_CAXBVX010000048.1:0-14934 GCF_963979125.1 uncultured Candidatus Puniceispirillum sp. | reverse complement strand
ATTGTCCTGTCAGGCCTTGATGCAGGGCAGGAGGTTATCATCCGCGGTAATGAACAGCTATCTGATGGCAAAGCTGTGAAAAAACCCGGAGCCAGTTCATCTGGTAATGCCCCTGCAAAAGGCAAATCAAAAGGAGATGTCTGGGTGCTTAAATGGATGTCCCCACGTGGGGAAAGCACGGGTACCTTGGTCTTAGGCAAAGAAAAATCATTTTTCGACGATGATGATGTTAAAGTTGTGAAGGTTGGTGAAAGCATCAATTTCATTGCAAAAAAACAATTACCTTTTGGCGTGATTGATCTTGAGTTTAGTGGCAAGACAAAAGGCGAGGCGATGGATGGACAGCTTGTTATACGAGGCCTACCTGGAGGCCAGGAGCGACAAATGACATTTTCTGGCCGTAAGGTAGCTAACTGATGGGAGGGCTGATAAGAGCTGCTATTGAGCGGCCTGTTGCGGTTCTGGCGCTAGTCCTTCTTGCGGTATTGTTCGGTGTTGTTGCAATACGTGACATACCGATTCAGATGAGTCCCGATATTGAAAAACCAATTCTTGAAGTCCGCGTTAACTGGCCAGGTGCATCCCCTGAAGATATAGACCGAGAGGTCGTGACTAGGTTGGAAAGTGAGTTGGCTTCGCTGAATGGCGTGGAAGAATTGCAATCCCGATCTTCCTTTGGCCGATCACGAATAACCCTAACCTATAATGTAAAACAGGATATGGATAAGGCACTGGTTTTGCTGTTGAGCAAATTATCAGCGGTAAATGATTTGCCAGATGATGCGCAAACACCACGCGTGCGAACATCAAATTCGGATGATAGCCCAATCGCCCGACTGGCACTGGTCGCCAAGGATGGCAATGAAGTGAATCTTGAAGCGTTGGGATCGTTTCTGGAGACGAATATAGTCGATCCATTGGGACGTATTGAAGGCGTTGCTGAGGTTGGTTTCAATGGCGGCGGTCGCCAAGAAATGCGGGTCGTTATCGATCCAGCAAAACTCATTCAGTACAAACTGACCCTAACCGAAGTCATTAATGCATTGCGATCATCATCATCCATGATGTCAGTAGGCATGATTACTGAGGGCAAACGTTCCTATGCGGTACGTACTGAGTCTGCAAATTACACGCCCGAAACAGCAGGCAGAATTGTATTAAGAACCGATGTTTCGCCATCTGGCACGATTGTGCCTATTTTGTTATCAAATGTGGCGTCAGTTGATTTGCGTGTGCAAAAACGTACTAGCTTTAGGCGGCTTAATGGTAAGGAAGCAATCATTATCAATGCCCTGCGCGAGCAAGGCACCAATGTTGTTACAACAATGCAGCGCTTGCGCGAGGAAATAGCGCTTTTGAATAAGACTGAGTTGTTACCGCGTGGTTTAGAACTAAATCTGGTTTATGATGAAACAAAATATATTGAGTCAGCGATTGACCTAGTTCAGCAAAATATTTGGATTGGTGGTTTGTTGGCACTATTTATTTTGTTGTTGTTTTTACGGTCTCTTTTACCTGCAGCTATTATTTTTGTGGCCATTCCAGTGTCAGTTATTGGTACCTTTGTGGCCATCGCTGGTTTGGGATTATCCATAAATGTTATCTCGCTTGCCGGATTGGCATTTGCCGTTGGCATGGTTGTTGATGCGTCGATTGTCAGTCTTGAAAACATTTTCCGACTTCGCCAGCGTGGCATGAAAGCTCAGAACGCAGCATATTTGGGCGCACGTCAAGTATGGGCGCCAATACTTGGGTCAGCGCTTACAACAGTGTTGGTTTTTGTACCCATTTTGATGCTTGACCTTCCTGTGGGGCAGTTGTTTCGCGATATAGGCATTGCTATTTCGGTTGCCGTCCTCATTTCGGTTGTGGTTTCAGTTACGGTTATCCCCGCTCTTGCATCACGCTTGCTGGCTGGTGCAGGCAATAAATATGAACGGTTGCCGTCTATACCTGGCATTGATCATGTAGCACGTTATATTTCCAATCTGATTTTGCGATATGTTCGTGTGACTATAAAGCATGGATATGTTGGCGCATTTGTCGTCGTGGCTATCCTGCTGAGTGCAGGTTTTGCCAGTTACCGTTTTGCGCCTCAACTTGATTATTTGCCAGATGGTAATGCCAATTTTGTCTTTGGTCGTATTATCGTGCCAGAGGGATATTCGATTGATGAGACGTTGCAAATAGCAGAAAAAATGGAGACTGCCGCACGTCCCTTATGGGAAGGGGGTACCGAAATAGGCGGGCCACCTGCAATCGAACGTTTCTTTTTTGTTGCTTACTCAGGTGGAGCTTTTGCTGGTGCGTCATCGGTTGATCCTAGCCGCGTATCGGATCTTCGCATGGTTTTGATGCGCCCAATTTTTGAGGTTCCGGGCGCGCGCGCATTTGTGCGCCAAGCATCACTATTTGGCCGCTCGGTTGGTGGATCTCGGTCAATACGGGTTGATGTCTCGGGGGATGATCGTGCAGATATAATGCCAGTGGCACTGGCCTTGAACCAGGCATTGGAAGCCAAGTTCACCCGGCGCGATGGTAATCAGCTTCGTGTTATTCCGAGTTTGTCCTCGGGGGCTCCACAAATACGTATCACGCCTGATTTGACAGCTCTTGCGCGCGCAGGTGTTACGGTTCGGGAATTGTCGTCAGCAGTAGATATTTTCAATGATGGCGCCAATGTTATTGAAGTGCCGATAGATGGCAATCTGATAGATATGGTGCTTTCGGGCAAAGATGCCCAAAACATGAGTGCAGACGAGCTAAACACCATCCCCATAGTAACGCGCAGTGGAAATATTATTCGTCTTGAACAGCTGGCTAAAATTGAAATAGTCAGTTCGCCAGGTAACATTAACCGCCTTGCTGGCAAGCAATCTCTTTCATTGCAATTACGTCCCAATGAGTCAGTCACGCTGGAAGATGCTGTTCAGCAAATTAAAACCGAAATTTTGCCGGAAATTAGCGTAATGGCGCGTGAAAAAGGTGTGTCTATTTCATTGCGAGGTGCTGCAAGTGCTATGGATCAGACATGGAAAGCAATGCAGTCAAATGTAGCAACGTCTATCGCGGTGATATTTTTGCTGATGGTTATTTTGTTGCGTAGTTTTGTTATGCCATTGATTATTTTGTTGGCAATTCCGGTTGCTGGTGCTGGTGGTATTGGCGGCCTTGCTTTGCTGAACATATTTGTGCGTCAGCCACTAGATATGTTGACCATGCTTGGCTTTGTTATTCTGACAGGTGTGGTGGTCAATAATGCAATCTTGCTAATCGAACAAACCGTTTTGCATTTACGTGAGGAGGGCATGTCACCAGCTGATGCCATTCTCGAAGCCACACGGAATCGAATAAGACCGATTTTCATGTCCACGCTGACATCATTGTTTGGCTTAGTACCCTTGGTGATTTTTCCAGGCGCTGGATCTGAATTATATCGCGGCATTGGTGTGGTGGTATTTGGGGGGCTGGCTTTGTCAACGCTCGCGACATTGCTTATCGTTCCTCCCTTGCTGGGGATTTCTTTACAGACCCGCCTAGCGCGTAATACAGGGCAAAAAATTCTCATTGATGTGTAAATCAGTAAAAACAGGTTAAAACATGGTTATTTTCTGTAATCTGTAGTTGCTCCAAAACAGACTTCCGCATTAGCATGTAGAAACGACGTTGACGGTAATTAAGACACTTTGTTGCGCTTAGCCGCGAACATTAATTCTGGTAGGAGCCAAATCAATGAAACATTCCCTTATTGTTGGTTTGGTGTCGATATGTATGTTGTTAGTGCAACCTGCTTTTGCACAAAATCAGTCTTTTGAACAATGGCTTGCCGAATTCCGGATTGACGCAAAGGCGCGTGGTATTTCTGATAAAATTTTTGATGAAGCTCTTGGCAACGCCAAACCTATTCCCAGAGTTATTGAATTGGATCGGAATCAACCTGAATTCAAAATGACTTTTGACGAATATCTTGGCAAGGTTGTTTCAAAAGCGCGGCAGCGAATTGCAACCAAAAAAATGATAGAGCATGACGAAATTTTGACCAAAGTGTCAAAAAAATATGGTGTTCAAAAGCGTTTTATTATTACCTTTTGGGGCGTTGAAACCAGTTTTGGACGTTATCTTGGGTCTTTCAATGTTCCGCATTCACTGGCAACACTGGCATATGATGGGCGTCGAAGTGCCTATTTCCGAAAAGAACTTTTGAATGCTTTGCAAATCCTTGAAGAAGGGCATATTACCGCTGCTAACATGAAAGGGTCATGGGCTGGGGCAATGGGGCAAAGCCAATTTATGCCATCTAGCTTCTTATCTTATGCTGTCGATTGGCATGGTGATGGCCAGCGTGATATCTGGGCAACAACTGAAGATGTGTTTGCCTCTACAGCTTATTATCTTTCTCAAGCAGGGTGGCGTGACGATCGAACATGGGGACGCATGGTTTCCATACCACAGGGCTTTAAAATGAATGGCAAGACGCCAATACAACTGGCTGAAGCCAAAACGAATGTCAAACTTGCAACATGGTCGGCCGCAGGGGCACTTGCCGTTGATGGATCGGCATTGCCGACGGCAGATTTAAAGGCCCGACTTGTTATGCCATCTGGTGCATCGGGTCCTACGTTCCTCGTTTATAGTAATTTTGACTCGATTCTAGCTTGGAATAGGTCAAATTATTATGCTCTGGCAATTGGCCATCTTTCAGATACGTTAAGGTAATATTCGGATAAATCACCCATGGTTATGCTTCGATTATCTCTTGTTATTTTGATGAGCGCTTTTTTGTTTCAAGGTTGTACGACCGCCGAACTTGCTGTCGATCTTTTCAAAAAAAGTCAAAAAAACAAAACAGCCCAGCAAACTGACAGTGACGATGTTGAATGGAAAGTTGGCAAAGCTTCTAAAGATGGTGCTGACGGCAATAAAGTTGTAGCTGCCCCACGTTATAAAGTCGGCAACCCTTATCAAGTGGCTGGTATTTGGTATTATCCAGATCGTGATCTGGCCTATGATGAGACAGGTATAGGATCATGGTACGGTGATGAATTTGCTGGAAAATTGACAGCAAATGGCGAAATTTTTGACCCTAGAAAAATAACAGCGGCGCATAAAACCCTTCCGATGCCAAGTGTTGTGCGTGTCACCAATCTTGATAATGGTAAATCGCTTGTCGTTCGTATAAATGACCGTGGCCCGTTTGTGGCAGGGCGGATAATTGATTTATCTCGCGCGTCAGCAAAATTGATAGGGTACAAGAAAAACGGATTAGCACGCGTCAGGGTTCAATTGCTTGCTGAGCAAAGCTTGCGCCTTGAACAACTTGCTAAAGTGGGAAAATTCCCTGAACTGGCTGACAGTCCTGAAGATATGCCTCAAACTGATGCTGTTACGCAGCCAAAAGTAAGCCTGACAACACGGTCAAACTCAAACAAAACGAAGCCAGCAAATGTTGTTCAGCAATCGGCCATTGAACTATTAGCAAATGCCCGGGTTGGTGAAGTCATAGAAGTGGCGCCAATTACAACCAATATCTGGGTACAGGTTGGCGCGTTTCACACCAAAAGTAATGCAACAAGTGTTTTGACAAAAGTGTCGGCAGTAGGCGATGGCGTTGTATCATCTGTTGATAAAGCTGGGCAAACACTGTACCGCGTGAGGCTGGGTCCTATTAGCGAAGTAAAGTTGGCAGACAAATTGTTGGACGGTGTCGTTAATATGGGCTTCACCGGTGCCCGCATTATAGTAGACTGATCTTCATCTGCCATAGGTCATTTTATTGCCGTTTTTATCCGCAATAAACGGTAAACGTATAAAATAGGATTGGAAATGCTACATAGATTATTTCAAATGACCACTATGTCGGTCTTAATTGGTGCTTCATGCGTAGCCATCTCAAACTGTGCGGGTGCAACCGAAATAACAACACCAGCAGAGTATGCCTATATCACCGATTTTGATACCGGCAAGGTTTTGTTTCAGAAAAATGCAGAAATGCAGATGAAGCCAGCATCGATGGCTAAAATCATGACAGTGTTCATAGCATTTGAACGTATCCGTGAAGGCGGTCTGTCGCTGAATGACAAGTTTCAAGTTTCAGAAAAAGCATGGCGCAAAGGTGGATCACGCTCATTTCTTGAGGTGGGGTCAATGGTTACAGTCAATGACCTGTTGCATGGTATAGTTGTGCAATCAGGTAACGATGCAGCGATTGTCATTGCTGAAGGCATTTCAGGTACTGAAGAGTCATTTGCTGAAGAAATGAATTTTTGGGCACAAAAACTGGGTATGGAAAATACAGTTTTCCGCAATTCAACTGGTTGGCCTGATCCGGAACTGACGACGACTGCGAAAGACTTGAATATTTTGTCGTCAGCATTAATTTCACGGTTTCCAATAGATGAATATCCGGATTTATATCCAATGTTCAAAAAGAAACGTTTTGAATATAACGGTATTGATCAACCCAACCGTAACCCGCTTGTGTATGGAACAGTTGGAGCTGATGGTCTGAAAACCGGCCATACGAAAGAGTCTGGCTACGGTGTTGTTGGGTCAGCCATACGTGATGAACAGCGTGTAGTCATGGTTCTGAACGGGATGACAAGTATGAAACAGCGATCAGCTGAGTCCCGCCGCCTGATGGACTTAACGTTTCGAGAGTTCAAAAAATACCGGTTCTTTGAGGCAAACGAAACGGTTGATGTAGCAAATGTCTGGCTTGGCAAAGTTCCAAATGTTGATTTGGTAATTGCACAACCATTACATCGTGTGTTGTCTCGTGACGAACGTCGCCATCTGAAAATGTCGGTCAATTGGATTGATCCTGTATCTGCGCCGATTATCAAAGGCCAGAAACTTGCTGTTTTGACCATTGAAGGAAAAAGTAATAGTGAAAAGATAGATCTTTTGGCGGCCAATGACGTTGATGAGCTTGGCGTTTTTGAACGATTAGGTGCCGCATTGAAATATCTCATTTTTGGCGCAGACGCGGGCACTGTTGTCGCAAACTAGATTGGCCATTAAAATGAATGGAATTTTAATAACGTTTGAAGGTGGTGAAGGTAGCGGAAAAACAACGCAAATTCAAAATCTTGTAACGTGGCTTAAAAGTGAACAGCCAAATATGAATTTAGTTGTCACAAGAGAGCCTGGCGGTACAGAAGGTGCAGAGCTTATTCGTGATCTTGTGGTTCGTGGGGCTAGTGACCGATGGCAGCCTATTACTGAAGCCTTGTTAATGACAGCATCACGTCATGAACATATAAAGAATGTTGTTGAACCAGCTCTTGAACGAAACGAAATTGTTATTTCGGATAGGTTTTTTGATTCAACCACAATTTATCAAGGTGTAGTTGGTGGCGTTGATGCAGAGGCTGTCGCCGCATTAACAAAACTTGCCTGCGGTAACGTGGTGCCTGATTTAACGTTTTTATTGGATATGGATGCCAAAGTTGGTCTTGCCCGCGCTGGCAAACGCGATGATGGCGAGACCCGTTTTGAAGAAAAAGGTTTGGATTTTCACCAAAAAATCCGTAATGCCTTTTTACAGCTTGCCCATGCACATGAGGATCGTTTCGTCATTATTGATGCAACGCTAACATCATCTGAAATAGCAAACATTGTCCGCAGGCACGTTGCGAAGCTGGTTGCTATGAAGGACGCTACCTAAATGGCTGACAAAATCCAGTCCAATACATTATCACGCCTCGATCCAAACAATATATATGGCCATGCCGATTTTAAAATGGCACTGGCAGCAGCGCGCACATCTGAGCGCATACATCACGCCTGGTTGCTTACCGGACCAAAAGGGATTGGTAAGGCAAGTATGGCTTACATTGCGGCTGCCTGGTTACTTTGTGATGCCGCGCCACCCGACACACTTTTTGGTGATGTGCCAGCAGACTTTTCACTTGATTTGGATGACACAGGCACAAAACAGGTATTGAATGGCGCGCATCCTGATTTCATGGCGATTTACCCACGTGAAGAAGATAATAAATCAGGGCAGATTAAAATTGATCAAATTCGGGCCATGCACCCATTCATGATGCATAAACCCGGGCGTGGAAAAATGCGTGTTGCGGTCATAGATTCTATGGATGAAATTAACCGCAATGGCGCAAACGCTATGCTTAAGTTGCTTGAAGAGCCTCCTGAAAATACTGTAATTTTTCTCATTTCGTCTCGTCCAGGTCACTTGCCAGCTACAATTCTGTCTCGCTGTCGGATGTTTAAAATGCCCCCACTTGGCGATGATGATTGTCGGAACGCTCTTGCATCCATATGGCCGGATGCGGACGAAAACCATATCAACCTTCTGGTTCACCTTTGTGATGGAGCGCCCGGACGCGCTGTATCGCTTGCTCAAAGTGGGTCTGCTGATTGTTATCAGGCTGTATGCGCGTTGATGGCGTCTCAAACACTAGATATTGCGGCGTTATCGACATTATGCGGTAAATGGGGGAAAGGTGCTGCTGCTGGACGCGAAACGCGGGAAGGGGCCGTTTATTTGCTGGAACGCCTGCTGTCAAAGGCGGCACGATGTAAGGCTAGCGCAACCTCGCAGGGCAATGACGGCTTTGAGACACCTGTGCTGAATTTACTATGTGAAAGACATTCGGCCACGCATTTAGCTGAACTACATCATAATTTCATGACGGCCGCCATACCAGCTGAAGCCTTGTATCTTGATTTTCCGCATTTTTTACTTCGTCAAATTATGCAAATGCACCAGAAACAGTTGCCCTGATAGCCATTTAAAGGCTATTCCCACTGGTATGGTTTATGTTTGAAATAATCTAAATAACAAATTCACGTTACAGGCTTTGAAGATGTCAAAAAAGTTCTACATTACAACTCCAATTTATTATGTGAATGACAAGCCACATATTGGACATGCCTATACAACGCTTGCCTGTGATGTAATGGCCCGTTTTAAACGCCTTGATGGATTTAATGTAAAGTTTCTGACTGGTACTGATGAACATGGTCAAAAGGTTGAAAAGGCAGCGCAAGTAGCGGAAATATCGCCACATGAGTTTACCAATACAGTTAGTCAGAATTTCCGTGATCTAACAACACAGTTAAATTTTTCGAATGATGACTTTATCCGCACAACTGAAGACCGACATAAATTGGCGTGCCAGCAATTATGGCGTATTTTGCTAGATAAAGGCTTTATCAGGCTTGATAGTTATTCTGGCTGGTACGCTGTGCGCGACGAAGCCTTTTATACAAAGGATGAAATCGTAGATGGCAAAGCGCCAACAGGTGCGCCAGTTGAATGGGTTGAGGAACCATCTTATTTCTTTGATCTATCAAAGTTTCAGGACAAGCTTTTGGCATTTTATGATGCCAATCCCGATTTTGTAGCGCCCAAAAGCCGCTTTAATGAAGTTAAAAGCTTTGTCAAAGGCGGTTTGCGCGATCTCTCGGTAAGCCGCGCCAGCTTTAAATGGGGCGTGCCTGTGCCGGATGATGATGCACATGTCATGTATGTATGGCTTGACGCGTTGACCAATTATATTACGGCGACCGGATGGCCGACGGATGGTGCGTTTGGTAACCCCGAAACATATGCAAAGCTGTGGCCTGCTGATTTGCATATGGTTGGCAAGGACATTTTACGGTTTCATGCCGTCTATTGGCCAGCATTCCTGATGGCGGCTGATCTGCCTTTGCCAAAGCGCGTCTTTGCGCATGGCTGGTGGACAAATGAAGGTCAGAAAATCTCAAAATCACTTGGCAATGTGATTGATCCAGTGGCTCTGGCAGACACATATGGCCTCGATCAAACACGCTATTTTCTGATGCGCGAAGTACCGTTTGGCAAAGACGGTGATTTTTCCGTGCAGGCGATGATACAAAGGATGAATAGTGATCTGGCAAATGACCTTGGTAATCTTAGCCAACGGGTCATTTCAATGATTTTTAAAAATTGTGAAGGTGTAATGCCGTCTTTGCCTGCATCGCCAACATCTGAAGACACAAACATACTGGCTGCCAGTGATGCATTGCTGGATCAGGTTCGTATTCATATTGACCAGCAAAGTTTTCATGAAGCACTTCGCTGTATATGGGATGTAATCGCTGCGGCAAATCGTTATGTCGATAATCAGGCGCCTTGGGGATTGAAAAAAACAGATCCAGAGCGAATGAAAGAAGTTTTAGCGGTTCTGGCCGAAATCATTCGTCAGGTTGCTATTCTGACACAACCTTTCATGCCACAGTCAGCAGCGAAAATTCTTGATCAACTTGGTGTTGATGAACATGCGCGCGGTTTTGACATAATTGCTGGTCAGGGACGCCTTGCCAATGGTCATCTCATTGAGAAGCCAGAACCTGTGTTTCCACGTTATATTGACGAAGAGCCAGCCTAATGTCTGCAAATTTAGCCATTATTGATAGTCATGCACATCTCGATTACCCACAATTTGCTGATGAGTTGTCGCAGGTCATTGCGCGGGCAGGGGATGCTGGCGTTGAGCGCATTATCAGCATTGGTGTCAAACTTAGTACAGCTGATGCGCCCCGTCGGATTGCTGAAAGTTATGACAATGTTTGGTTTAGTGTTGGCGTTCATCCGCACGAAGCTGCAAGTGAGGCTGACGCGTGTAATCTTGATGCTTTTTTAAAATTGGCGCATCATCCAAAATGTGTAGCAATTGGTGAAGCTGGATTAGATTATTTTTACGATCACGCACCACGTGCTTTACAGGCACAAAGTTTCAGGACACAAATTCAGGTGGCGCGGCAGCTTGATTTGCCAATTATTGTACATGCGCGTGATGCCGACAATGATATGGCTGACATAATCGAAGATGAAATGAAAAAGGGCGCATTCCGCGGTGTCCTTCATTGTTTCAGTTCGGGTGCAGAATTAGCACGGCGTGCGATTGATGTTGGCTTTTATATTAGTTTTTCAGGCATTCTAACGTTTAATAAATCAGACGAATTGCGTGCCATATCAGCTGATGTACCAATTGATCGATTGCTGGTTGAGACTGATGCGCCATTTCTGGCACCAATGCCGCATCGTGGTAAGACAAATGAACCGGCTTACACTGCATACACGTTGGCTAAATTAGCCGACGTGCGCGGGCAGACGATAAATGAAATGGCAGCGCAGACATATAATAATACGCTCCGGCTTTTTGATAGGATGACGTGAGTATGAAAGTAACAATGCTTGGCTGTGGAACGTCTGTAGGGGTGCCTGCGCTTGGTAATGCTGGGTGGGGGGCGTGTGACCCAAATGACCCACGGAATCGTCGTCAACGATGCGCAATCCTTATTCAAGACAAAGAGACCACAATTCTTGTTGATGCGGGCCCCGATATTCGTAACCAGCTACTTCCACATAATATAAAAAAGATCGATGCCGTGCTTATTACGCACACCCATTCAGACCATGTTGCGGGACTTGACGATTTACGAGCTTTTTACTGGCCGGATCGTAACATCATTCCACTTTATGCGACCGCGAATAGCGGCAACGACATTACTAATCGTTTTCCTTATCTGTTCGTCAAAAACCCCAAATCTCCATCTTATTTTGTGCCGCCGATGGATATAACCGAGATTGTTGCCGGACAAACTTTGAGTTTTGGGTCAATAAAAGTTGAAGTGCTTCATCAAGAACATGGCAATATATCCTCGCTTGGTTTTGTGTTTAACAACAAATTTGGATATTCGACTGATGTTATCGATATGCCAGATGAAAGTTTTTCTAAATTAAGAGATCTGGATTTATGGATTGTTGAAGCGTTGCGTCCTGAACCTCATTCTTCGCATAGTCACTATGAGCAGACATTTAGCTGGATTGAAGCCATGAAACCTAAACATGCTGTGCTTACTCATCTTGGACTTGAGGCTGATTATGCCACCTTGGCTAGTTTATGTCCGCCAAATGTTGAACCTGGTGTTGATGGCCTTAGCTTCAACCTTGATTAACGTTATTGCCTGACCATAACACTGGCTATCTCCCTTACTGTAATTACGCATAATATTAATTATGCGACAAAATTTGTTTTAACTACAGCTTCATAACAGCTTCAAATAAGATTGCCTGCTCCGCTGATATTAACTTATGCCACGTATCATTCAAGATTTGACAGGTTTGATCGCCTCTCGGCAAAGCTAGGATGCGATGTAAAAAAACCGCCGCCATCACATGCGCCTTCACACTCAGCCTCAATCATATCAAACAATTTAGATATTTTATAAGCATCCAATCCAAGTCGTTGCATATATTCGGCGCCTTGCTGGTCGGCTTCAAGTTCGAACTTGCGTGAATATTTGGCAAGAGCCAGCCCACTACCCATGGAGGCAAATTCTTCGATCAAACTATCATCAGCCCCAAATATTATGGCGGCAGCAACGGCAAGCAAAGAGCTTCGGGTTATGTAACGCATTGCGTGACGTTTAGTGACATGCGCTAACTCATGCGCCATGATTGCCGCTATAAGGTCTTCATCATCAGCAAATTCAACCATTTCATCCAACAAAACGATGATGTTCCCAGGAAGAGCAAAGGCGTTTGGGCCAATTGCGGGCGATGAACGAAAAACAAGCTGTGTCGAAACAGTTTTATCTGGATCTAGTGCTTTTAAATTAATAAAGATTTCTTCAATTCTTTGTTTCGAATCAGATTCTAATGTACTGGTTTTAAATAAAAATAAATCAAGTTGTGATAATGTCGCTTTGCCAATGGCCTGTTCATATTCTGGTGGAATGAATTTGGTAGCAAAATCAGCTATTGGCTCTATGGACAGGCGAAATCCATATAAAATACCGACTATCAATAACATAACAACAAACATGCCCTTAAGACCGACCTGCTCAAAACGGTGAAGGGCTTGCCAGCGAGACATAGAGGCTGGCAAATGGTCAATTAACGCGTCAGGTATAGTATCTGTTAGCAAATGAAGTATATTGCCATCTTCAATTGTCAGGCGTGGATTGGTGCCTGCCAGAGGGGCACTGGCATGAACAATTTTGATCGGATAAGGTTTCATGCCGTCATCCGGAACCTCAAGATACAGCTTTTTTTGCTTATCTTCTGATTCTTTGATTAACAAACTGCCTTTAGAGCGTTTGGTCGAATTTTTGAAATTGATTGTTACCGAAATTTGCATATCTAGAATTGTAACTCGATGCCGCCTGCATCACTAGCCGCATCACCAATCGAATGCCCTGCCCGCGATTGTGTATCAATGAAATTATCAATGCTCTGTGACGGTCGTAACTGTGTTGACTCTACCATATAACGATAGCGGCGCACTTGCGCCCATGGCCATAGAAGGCCAAGTGATAATAAGGTGACTAGGTTGTTTGAAATTATGATCCATGCCAGTTTGGTGCCGGATAATTCCGAACGGAATTTAATTCCGCCATGCAGTTTCAATTTATTGATCATAATATTGCGCGTTAAAGCATGGTAAAATGCGCCTGTGGCGTAAAATGTAGCCAAAAACAGCAAGGGGATTAAATAAAGTAGATAGCTAGACATATTACCCAAGTCATAAGCGGTGAAAAGCATCAGATTGTCAAAAAGTGTATCACCTGTTTGATAGCCAAAAATCATTACAAGAATACAAAACGAAAATACACCAACCAGAATCAGCATGAATATAAAGGCGAGCAATGCCTGAACAGCTACTTTATAGAATGAACCTATATCAAGATCTGCTTCAAAACTGGTTTTGCCAAAGCGATAGTTATTGACGATATATTGTCGTGCCTTGCATGACATCACTGGGAGTAGCAGACCAAACGACAACACCGCAATCACGGGAAACAGAAAGAAATACCATGCAGCACCAAAATACCCCCCTTTCCAGTCAAAACTTACATCACGCCATGCCAGGTTTCGCGCATTGAAATATATGGATTTGGTAAGCGCCCAAGGATAGACGAGTACAAAAAGTGCACTAAGCCCCTCTTGCACGTAAGGAACACCGTCAGCAAATAAAGGTGTAACATAGAAAATCGTGATTGCCGCGAGCACCAAAACCCATCCCTTAAACAAAGCAAAACCAGTGGCTAGATAATCAATGCCTTCATCAAGTGCCCTTGTATTACCATAGAAAAAACGGCGATTGCGCACGCGTGCCCACGGTATCCAAATCCCCAATGTTATGAGCGATAGCAATATATTGACAAACTGGATGCCAAAAAGCTGGCGTGCAGTGCCGGTAAAAACCAAAGGGGTAAACCGATTGATTTTGACGGTACCATCTTCTTCTATCATTTTGCCACCATATCCATTTTTATGACTTTCCCGCGTTGATGTTTCTGATTCACGCAAGGCTCCAGATGACTTTGGTTTAGTATTTACATTGGGATTAGATGGTTTCTTGGACATAAAACTCTTTTTTTCCCTTGCACGTTGAACACAGATTGAAATTGAAACATCTTGAAGCCAACAGAATACATAACTTTTACATCGTTATAATAGCTTTTCCTTTTTCAGCAAAATATCAGTTTGGTTCACATAAATGTGAAACGACATAAACGTTTATTTAATAAATACAATGCTAATAAAGAAGAAATAGGACGGAACAAGCACCCTAAAGAAGGCAGAATTATGCAAAAGTTGAAAGTTACATTTTTTAAAGCACTAAACGTTCAATCTAAGACTCGTTCGGTGCTGGTTTATTATGAAGCTCTTCCAAATCAATTAACCTCAATCACTGAATTGATGCGCCCTGATGAGTTTTTTGCCTGTTTTCATGACTCATCTGGGTCGGTTATAGCCCTCGACAAGAATGGTGTTTGTGTGACGGTATAGCTTTTTCTCCCTGGAGCTATCCGCACAAAAAACCCCCGGCCTTGATATCAAGGTCGGGGGTCGTTTAATCCACATTCTTATTGAAATGGATGGTGAGCGCGACAGGATTCGAACCTGTGACCCAGTGATTAAAAGTCACTTGC
>NZ_CAXBVX010000047.1:0-15072 GCF_963979125.1 uncultured Candidatus Puniceispirillum sp. | reverse complement strand
ATTGTCTTTGGTGATAAAAGCTGTGGCCATTTCTTTGAAAGTGCGGGGAATGTTGATCTTGCTGGCCTGGAGGATGTGCAAGATTATATTGCTAAGCTGAAAAAGGCGCATGTGCTGGTTGATCATAATGAACGCGCACAAAGGGTTCTGGATCAGGCTAATAAATTGGCTGCCGATATGAATTGTACTGTTAAAACTGGCATTGCGCAGGTAACCGAAACAGCCAATCTTGTCGAATGGCCACATCTGCTGGTTGGCAAGATCGAAGATCGGTTTATGCAATTACCTGCCGAGGTGCTGCAATCGTCAATCCAGACGCATCAGAAATATATCACGCTGGAAAATGTCAGCGATAGGTCGATGTCGCCGCATTTCATCATTGTTTCTAACCGCGTTGCCGATAGCACGCGTGATGACATTATCAAGGCAGGTAACCAGCGTGTTTTGCGCGCCCGCCTTGCCGATGCCGAATTTTTCTGGACGCAGGACAAAGCCAGAAAGTTAGAAGATTATCTGCCACAGCTTGGTGATATTACCTTTTATGCGGGGCTTGGATCAGTGCATGATAAGGTGCGCCGCATAGAAAAGCTGGCAGGCGATATTGCCCCTTTCATCAGTGGCTGTGATCCGGTCAAGGCGCAACGCGCGGCATTGTTGGCGAAAGCCGATCTGGTGACGGGCATGGTAGGTGAATTTCCCGAATTGCAGGGTATCATGGGCGGCTATTATGCCGTTGCATCAGGTGAAGATAGCGATGTGGCTGAGGCGATCGCGTCACATTATCGCCCACAAGGGCCACAGGACGCAGTGCCATCATTGCCCGCGGCCATGGCGGTGTCTCTGGCGGACAAAATTGATACGCTGGTTGGTTTCTTTGGCGTTGGTGCCAAGCCTACAGGATCAAAAGACCCCTATGCCTTGCGCCGCGCCGCGCTTGGGGTGATATCCATCATCCTTGAAAGCCAGAACCGAATTCCGCTTGCTAAACTTTTTGTCAAGGCAGCTTCATATCACGGGTTTGATAATCTTGACGAAGCTTTGCAACCATTTTTGATTGAACGTCTGCGCGTCAGCCTGTTGGATCAAAATATTTCGCATGATGTTGCTGCTTCGGTTTTGCAGACGGCAACAACGGACGACGTGTTATTGCTAGCTGACACAGCGCGTGCCTTGGCCGCGTTTTTGGCAACTGAGGATGGGGCCGGATTACTAGCTGGCTGGCGTCGCGCTGCAAGCATTCTGGCCGCAGAAGAAAGCAAAGAAAAACGGGTCTTTGCCCCCACGATTGACCCAAACCTGTTTGTGTATGATGCCGAGCGCGCATTGATGACGGCCATTGAAGCTCTTGGTAATGAGAAACAGGATGTTCAAACCGAGGTTCCTGATAAAGCACAGCTTCTGCAACAAATGCAGGCGCTTGGTAACTTACGGACGCCTATTGACCATTTCTTTACCGAAGTTGTGGTAAATGATAGCGATCCGGCAATTCGGGAAAACAGGTTAGGACTTCTGGCGCTCATAAGATCACATATGCAACAGGTTGCAGACTTTTCAAAAATCGAAGGTTGATGGATGAAAGGTCTGGAACGTTGAGTGTGCATTTTTGAGCATATGTTGACGTTGTTTAGTGATTTCATTGTTGCGACGGTTACATGACGCAACCTAATGGTGGAAAAGGGACTAAATCATGGCTCAGTGGGTATATAGCTTTGGTACAAATGGCACGGATGGCGATAGCTCCATGCGTAATCTTTTGGGAGGCAAAGGTGCAAATCTTGCCGAGATGAGTGGCATCGGTTTGCCAGTCCCACCCGGATTTACCATCACCACCGAGGTCTGTACCTATTTCTATGATAATGACCATAGCTATCCAGATACCTTAAAAAGTGACGTTGCGGCAGCGATTGCGTTGATTGAAGCCGAAACGGGTACTTTATTCGCTGATCCGAAAAATCCGCTTCTTGTATCCGTGCGTTCGGGTGCGCGTGCTTCAATGCCGGGCATGATGGATACAGTGCTTAATCTGGGTCTGAATGACGAAACCGCCGCCGGTCTTGCCCTGCGTGCCGATGATACCCGCTTTGCCTATGACAGCTATCGTCGGTTTATCCAGATGTATGCCGATGTGGTGATGGATGTCGATCATGGCCTGTTTGAGGATGCGCTGGAAGATATGAAGCGCGCCCGAGGTATTTTTGACGATACCAAGCTGACCGGAGACGATCTGCAGGAACTGGTTAGGCTATATAAGAGCATCGTTGAAGATGAAGCTGGCAACGCATTTCCTCAAGACCCATGGGTGCAATTATGGGGCGCTGTGGGTGCGGTCTTTACCAGTTGGATGAATACGCGTGCAAAAACATATCGGCGGCTTAACAATATTCCAGCTGCATGGGGCACGGCGGTTAATGTTCAGGCCATGGTATTTGGCAATATGGGTGATGATTGCGCGACAGGCGTTGCTTTTACCCGCGATCCATCAACAGGTGAAAACACTTTTTATGGTGAATTTCTGATTAATGCGCAGGGCGAAGATGTTGTTGCGGGTATCCGCACACCATTACCACTGACCACCAAAGCCCGTCTTCATGGTGGCGGCGATGAAGCGTCGATGCAGGAAGCCATGCCTGAGGTATTTGATCAGCTTGACGCTGTGCGTACCAGGCTTGAGGCGCATTATTGCGATATGCAGGATCTGGAATTTACTGTCCAGCAGGGTCGGCTCTATATGCTCCAGACGCGAAGCGGTAAACGTACTGCCGAGGCAGCAATCCGCATGGCTGTTGAAATGGCTGATGAAGGGTTGATTTCAAAAGATGAAGCCATTTGTCGGGTTGATCCGCTGGCGCTTGACCAGTTGTTGCATCCAACGCTTGATCCCGATGCTCAAAAGACATTACTGACACGTGGATTGCCAGCATCACCAGGCGCTGCCTGTGGGCAGATCGTTCTGAGTGCCGACAAGGCTGAGGAAATGGCGGCAAATGGGCACCAGGTCATTCTGGTTCGTCTGGAAACAAGCCCAGAAGATATTCATGGTATGCACGCGGCGGCAGGTATTCTGACCGCACGTGGCGGTATGACAAGCCATGCGGCTGTTGTGGCTCGTGGGATGGGGCGGCCATGCGTTTCAGGTAGTGGTGATTTGAGCTTTGACGAAGTAAGTGGCAAAATCTTTATTCTGAGTACCGAATTGTCCGAAGGTGACATTCTGACCATTGATGGCAGTAACGGTAATGTCTATCTTGGCGAGGTGGCAACGATTCAGCCACGTATGTCAGATGCCTTTGCTACGCTTATGGGCTGGGCAGATCAGGCACGGCGTATGCGCGTGCGTACTAACGCGGAAACCCCAGCAGATGCCCGCGTTGCGGTTGATTTCGGGGCAGAAGGTATCGGGCTTTGTCGTACCGAGCATATGTTCTTTGATAGTGACCGTATTATTGCCATGCGTGAAATGATTATGGCAGCGGATACTGATGGGCGCGAAACGGCGCTGGCAAAATTATTGCCGATGCAAAGACAGGATTTTGAATCTTTGTTTGAGATCATGGCAGGCTTGCCAGTGACGATCCGTTTGCTTGACCCGCCTTTGCATGAATTTCTGCCACATTCACAAGATGAGTTGGCCGAAGTTGCCAAAGCATCAGGCATCACGCCCGAAACCGCACGCCAACGCGCCATTAAACTGTCCGAGTCAAACCCCATGCTTGGCCATCGTGGATGTCGTCTGGCGGTGACCTATCCAGAAATCTGCCGGATGCAGGCACGTGCGGTATTTGAAGCGGCTTGTGCTATTGCCAAAAAGCTGGGGACAGCACCGATTCCTGAAATCATGGTGCCACTGGCTGCGACCGCGCGCGAGATTGCGCTTTGCAAGGCGGAAATCATCGCCGCCGCCACTGCGGTTATGGCCGAAACAGGTCAGAAAATCGAATATCTGATTGGTACGATGGTTGAATTGCCCCGCGCGGCTATTTGCGCTGGCGATCTTGCCGAGGAAGCGGAATTTTTCTCGTTTGGAACGAACGATCTGACGCAAACCGCCCTTGGGATCAGCCGCGATGATGCGGGGGCGTTTCTGCATTATTATGCCGAAGCCGAAATCTATCCGATTGATCCTTTTGTATCGATTGATCGCGATGGCGTTGGTGCGCTGGTGCGTCTTGGTGTTGAAAATGGTAAGGCCACCCGTCCTGATATCAAGCTGGGTATCTGCGGCGAGCATGGCGGTGATCCGGATTCGATCAGCTTTTTTGAAGAGGTCGGGCTAGACTATATTTCATGCTCACCGTTTCGCGTACCTGCCGCCCGTCTGGCCGCCGCACAGGCGCATATCAGGCAGAAAGACTAGCCTTTGAATACGGCCAAGCCATACCGACGTGAAAAACAAAAAAGCCGACAATCCATAAGGATGCCGGCTTTAAATTCGGATTAAATCCAAAAAACTTTTTGAATTACTTGGTGCCAAGACCTGCAAAGCGCTTGTTAAAGCGGGCAACCTGACCACCTGAATCAACGATCCGGTGCTGACCTGTCCATGCTGGATGTGTCAGTGGGTCGATATCAAGCTTGATAACGTCACCTTCTTTGCCCATGGTCGAACGTGTCTTGCGCTCGGAACCATCGGTCATCACAACGGTGATTTCGTGGTAATCGGGATGAATTTCTTTTTTCATTATGCTCTCCTTAAAGCCTGACGCCGCCGCCAGGCTCTGGGTCTCGTCCGGTAACCGGATGTTAAATCTATGTGTCGGTGGACAGTCCTGTATAACAAGTCAATTGACGATGTGCAGGGCTGGTCTTTCAACAGTGCGGGTGGTATATCGCCTATGGCGTTGCAAAGCAAGCCCTTAACGAACACAACAGGTATTGTAATGACAAACCGTAATGTCGATGGTGTTTACACCGCTACCAAGGCCAATAGTGCCCAGGCAACGATGACAAGCGGGGAATTGTTACGGTTTTTCTGGCCATATCTGGCACCTCATAAAAAACGGATTATGCTGGCTATATTGTCATTATTCATGGTGGCAGGGGCATTGCTGTTCATGGGGCGGGGGCTGGCCTATCTGGTTGATGAAGGTCTTGGCAAGCAAGATCCAGCCTTGCTTGACCGTGCTGTCATGGCAACCAGTCTGATTGCGTTGGTGCTTGCCTTTGGAAGCTATTTGCGGACAACGATGGTTAACCAGATTGGTGAAATGGTGCTGGCCGATATTCGCCGTGCGGTGTTCGCCCATGTGACCAGATTATCGATCGGATGGTTTGAGACCGCCCGAACCGGAGATGTTCTGGCACGGATAACCAGTGATACCGCGACCGTGCAGATGGTAATGACATCAACATTGTCAATGGCCGCCCGCAATGTGATTCTGTTATTTGGCGGGCTGGTGATGGTGGTGCTTTCAAGCCCAAAAATGTCACTGGTTGTGCTGGTTGTTGTCCCGCTTGTGGTGGTGCCTCTGATTTTGCTGGGGCGGCGTTTGCGGGTGGCGTCACGGCTTGCCCAAGATCGGCTTGGTGATGTTTCGGTTGAAGCCGAAGAGGTGGTTAGCGCAATCCGTACCGTTCAGGCCTTTGGACGTGAGGCATTTGTGCGGGCGCATTTTGATAAGGCTGTTGATGATAGTCTTGATGCGGCCTTGTCACGGGTGCGTTTGCGCGGCCTGTTATCCGGTATTTTGATTTTTCTGGTCTTTAGTGGTATTTCGGCAATTCTGTGGATTGGGGGGCAGGATCTGTTGGCTGGCCGGATCAGTGCTGGTGACTTATCATCCTTTATTTTTTATGCCTTTCTGGTTGCGAGCTCGACTGGATTTTTATCCGAATTGGCTGGCGATCTGCAACGCGCGGCTGGCGCGGCGGATCGGATTGCCCAGCTTCTTATAACGGATGCCATTGTCCCTGAATTACCGAAAACACAAAAACTGGATAGCACACATCCGGTAGCGTGTCGTTTTGACAAGGTCTCATTTTCCTATCCGGCCACAGCTAGCCGATCTGCCATTGATAATGCCAGCTTTCATATCAATGCAGGTGAACGGGTTGCTTTGGTGGGGCCAAGCGGCGCTGGTAAATCGACTATGTTTCATTTGTTATTGCGTTTTTATGACCCATTTACAGGCGTGATTTCAATCGGTGATACAGATATTCGCTCAGTCAGCCTTGCTGATGTGCGCGCCCAGATTGGCTTGGTGCCGCAAGACCCAGCATTATTTTCTGCAACAATCCGCGAGAATCTGGCCTTTGGCCGCCCTGATGCCGATATGGATGCGATTATCGATGCGGCGAAAAAAGCGCAAGCGCATGATTTTATCATGGCGACCCCTGATGGGTATGATGCGATGGTTGGTGAAAAAGGTGTCCGGCTTTCGGGCGGCCAGAGACAGCGTGTTGCCATTGCACGCGCTATTCTGCGTAATCCCAAATTATTGCTGCTTGATGAGGCAACTAGCGCCTTGGATGCGCAATCAGAAGCCGCGGTGCAAGGCGCGCTGGAGAATTTGATGCATGAGCGCACATCATTGGTGATCGCGCACCGTCTGGCCACTGTTGTGCGGGCAGATCGTATTCTGCTGCTTGATCAGGGACGTATCATCGCCGAAGGCACGCATGAAATGTTGATGGTTGAGTCAAGCCTGTATCGGACATTGGCTGATCTTCAGTTTTCAGTGCCAAGAGCTATCTAAAATATTAATTATCAGGTGATGTGAAATGGCCAATCAGGCCAGTTTCAAGATCGTAATCATTTGCTGCAAAATGACCAGTTGTGCCCGTTGCCCGCGTGCCATTGACCGCCCCTTTTATCGAGGCATTCCAGCTGTATATATCGCCGCCATCAATCTGGAATTGTATTTTTGCATCTTTGCTACTGAACAAATTGTTGCTGGCTGGCGGTATGGTGAAATCAAGTGTCCCGTCAAAGCGGCTTTGGGAGCTATTGGTCAGTGATATTGATTTTAAGGCGCCTTTTTGAACCGGAAAATCAAGCACCAGATTACCGGTGCCGCTCCATTTTACAGGTGCTTCGTCTCCGGGGCAAATACATGCCACTTTAACATCAACTGATAAAGAAACAGCACGATCAGGCGTGTGGTCGATTAACTGGACAGGGTATATGTCTTTAAAAAATTCCATCACATATAAATCTTCTTCAATCCATGCGAATATATCATTGTCGTCATCAATTAATGATGTTGTCAGAACGCTTTGCTGGTCAATATCGCCAAATTCGTAAAGCGCGCTCACCAAAAGAACATGCGCATCGATTGCGAGAGGTGGCAGCGCATGTTTGTCGGGTAGTGGCGCCATTATGTCTATCGGTTCTAGGACAAATTGCGTGTGATCGAAATGTGGATGCTCGTCTTCAAATCGAATATCAGGGGATGGATGTTTACAGCGCAAAAGCAACTCTGAGCGCGGCGACAGGGTCTCGGCAGTGTTATCGCACGTAGCCGCTGTCGCCGTATTTGCGAACCCATACAAGCCAGTCAGAAGTAACAGACAACAGCCTGAAAATAGCTGGACAACCTTTATGGTTTGGCGCGCTAAATTTCGACTTGTAACTTTAAATGCATAGATATCCGACTTTGGCTGATCAAATGGCCAAATCATAATCATACAAAAGAATAGTCTATTTAGGCAGGAACGGCAATTGCACGATCATTACTTTGCCGAAACTCTTTGCGTGATTTTCAGCTCAATACGTCGGTTTTTCTGGCGTGCTTCTTCACTGTCTTTGTCAATCAGGGGTTGATGTTCGCCATATCCGGTTGCCGCTAGACGGTTAGCGGGAAGCCCTTGTGATATCAGAAACCGCACCACAGATAGCGCACGTTCGGTCGAAAGATCCCAATTATCGGCATAGCGTCCAGCCCGAATTGGAATATCGTCCGTGTGACCATCCACCTGAAGAACCCAGTTAATGTCATCGGGTATTTCGCGGGCAATTTCGGCCAAAGCAACGGCAAGTTTGGTCATTTGTTCGCGGCCACTATCGCCAATATCTGCCTGACCGGCGGCAAACAGAACCTCTGACTGGAATACAAAACGATCACCAACAATCTGCACGTCATTACGGCCTTTGAGAATGTCACGAAGTCGCCCAAAGAATTCGGATCGGAAGCGTTGTAATTCCTGTACCCGACTTGCCAGCGCATTGTTAAGGGACTTGCCAAGATTGGCGATGGCGATTTTATCTTTGGTGGCTTGTGCTTCTTTTTCAGCCAGTAAATTTTGCAAACTTTCCAACTGTGATTTCAATGCCGCCAGCGCATTTGTCATCTGTGCAATTTCGGCGCGCGACGCATTGGTTTCAGCCTTGAGGGTCTCGATAGTCTGGCTGTCTGTTTTGGCGCGCGTATCTGCGATAGCAAGCGTACCTTCGACGATGTGAAGTCGCTCGTCACGTTCAGCCAGATTCTTTTGGGCGTCACTAAGGGCGGTTTCGGTGTCAGACTGTAACAGCATCAAACGGTCAATTTCAGCGTTTCGCGCCTCAAGGTCACTTGTCAGAATAGCAAGCTGGGAATTTATCTTGTCATTTTCGGCGTTACTTAGCGCAAGTTGATTGTTAATCTGGGCAAGGTTAGCGGCTAGATCAGCGCTGGCGTTACGCTCAAGATTCAATAGTTCGGTTAGGCTGGCAAGTTGCTGGCGCATGGCGCTTAATGTGTCATCCTGACCAGATACGCGATAAGCAAGATTAACCTGAATCAGGACGAACACCATCAGCACAAAAATAATGACCATCAATAGCGTCGCCAGTGCATCTACGAACCCAGGCCAGGTGTAGTTTTCAACGCGCCGTGAACCAGTTGTGCGGGATAACGCCATGGTTTATTTGGATCCTGAGCCAGACGATTTTGCCGACAGCATGGCACCGATTGAACTTGATAATCCGCGCAATTCTGATGCAACAACATCGGTTTGCCGATTGCGGTCATTACGAAGATCGTCTGATAGTTGCGTAATATTTGTATTTAACTGCACCAGATGGTCACGCAAGCGGCGATCATCGGCCAGCATTTCCGCAAGGCTGGCCATATTTGTGTTGAGCCTTGATACTTGATCCAGCAGATGTTCACGATTGTCTTCCCCTTTGGCGATGGCCTGAGACAGGGACAAAAGCGCGCGCGCTGCTTCTTCACTCATGCCATGAGCAAGCGGGCTAAGAGATTGAGGTTGACCAGCCTGTACCGGACTATTGTCGGTAAAGCGAGCAAAGGCCGAAAGCCAGTCTTCAAGTTCATTGAAAAACCGTCCCATGGCCTGACCAAGTTGCAGATCAAGAAAGCCAAGAATAAGAGAACCAGCAAGGCCAAAAAGTGAAGACGAAAAGGCTGTGGACATGCCCGACAAAGGGGCGTCAAGACCAGTGCGAAGCTGGCTCATCATGGCGGTAAAATCGCTGTTATTGGCATCAATCGAATTAACCACGCCACCAACCGCACCGATGGTTTGCAAAAGCCCCCAGAAGGTGCCAAGAAGCCCAAGGAAAACCAGCAAACCGATCATATAGCGGGAAATTTCCCGTCCTTCATCAAGACGTGCTGCGACACCATCAAGCACCGAGCGCATGGATAATGCAGATAGTTGTGTATCCTGCCGCGAGTCAGCCAGCATGGCATAGACGGTGGCTAACAAAACAGGGCGCGCACCAGGCGGGTCAAGCTGGCTTGTTTCTTGTACCGCTGTAATCCATTTGCGTTCTGGGACAAGACGCAAATTCTGCCGGATGATGTAGGCAATACCCAACGCCAAGGCCAGTAAAATCATCCCATTCAAAGCCGCATTGCCAAGAAAGGCGTCAGTAAGCGGGGCATGTAACAGAACGGCAATTATACCAACCGCCACTAAAAACAATAACATGCGAACAAGGTAACGTCGTGGATCGGTGATCATTGTCCTATCTCCTATGCCTAGTTGGGCGTTTTTTGGAAATGCCAGCACAACTATAAACAAAAGAATGGCAGGAATATGGTAACACGCCAACCCCTGCTAACAGGATTTGTCAGGGTTATGTTTCAGCTGCGTTGATAATATGGTGCTATGGCTATCGCTAATTGGTTGCTAGGCGCGCAGGGTTTTCAAAAGCTCGGCATGTAAAGTTGGATTGGCGGTAACAACATCACCTGTTTCGAGAGCCTTGTCACGCGAGGCAAAGTCCGACACGAAACCACCCGCTTCACGCACAATCAGAAAACCAGCAGCTATATCCCATATTTGCAGACCATGTTCCCAGAAACCATCAAGTCGGCCAGCCGCAACCCATGCCATATCAAGCGCTGCTGAACCATAGCGGCGAATACCGGCACAGCGAGGCATCACATTGCTAAGTTCCTGAATGAATTGCTTATGATCGTCTTCTGTGCCTCGGCCAAGAAAGGGAATGCCTGTCCCAAAAAGCGATTCAGACATGTGCCGCCGACCGGAAACCCGAAGCCGACGTTCGTTCAAATAAGCGCCTTGTCCACGTTCGGCATAGAATAATTCATTCCTAATGGGATCATAGACTGACCCAGCGGTAATGATGCCTTTGTCCATTACGGCAATCGAAATGGCAAATTGGGGAATGCCATGCAGGAAATTCGTGGTGCCATCAAGCGGGTCAACAATCCAGATAGGCGCATCACTATCTGCGCCAGACGTTTCGCCGCTTTCTTCCATTAAAAACCCCCAATCAGGGCGCGCTTTGTGAAGTTCAGCTTTGATAACACGTTCCGCATTGGTATCGGCACGTGAAACAAAATCGGCTGGCCCTTTACGGCTTACCTGTAAATTTTCAGTTTCGCCAAAATCGCGTAACATGCCTCGTGAAGCGGCGGTGGATGCTTTTTGCATCACATTGATTAATGCGGAACGCGTTGCCATAAAAAGGTCCTGTCAGATAACATCTTCGGTGTGGTAATAAAGATTAAACCCGTTCTAGCAGAAATGGATTTTTTCTCTATCAATTTGTTTTATGTCTTGGGTATCGAATACAAAGCTTCCAACAGTTTTAACCGCCGTTGGAAAATGGCCTAATTTTTTGCGCGTTCGACATAAGTCGCATCTTCTGGACGAACAACAATGCGGGTGCCTGTTTCAATATGTGGTGGCACCATAACCCGAACACCATTTTCTAGCACAGCTGGCTTGTAGGAAGATGAAGCGGTCTGACCTTTGACAACAGCGTCAGCCTCAACAACTTCCATGGCAACCGTATCAGGCAAGGACACCGAAATAGGATCGCCTTCGTAGCTTTCCATAGTTACGGTCATGCCATCCTGCAAAAAGGCAGCGCGGTCACCAACCATGCTGTTTGAGATGCTGATCTGTTCAAAGCTGACCGAATGCATGAACACTAGATTATCGCCTTCATCATATAAAAAGGTACATTCAGCTTCGTCAAGAATGACACGCTCGACTGTTTCAGACGACCGGAAACGTTCGTTCAATTTGGTGCCATCGCGAATATCACGAAGTTCTATCTGGGCAAAGGCACCACCTTTGCCAGGCTTTACATGCGCGACTTTGACAGCAGTCCATAGACGGCCATTATGTTCGATCACATTGCCGGGCTTTACAGCATTTCCATTCAATTTCATTCGGGTCTCCTAATATCGTCTTTTGCATGTCTCAAGATAAAGTGTTGCCGATCAATGCTGCATTATCCAGCATCCGGCAAGAAAAGCCCCATTCATTATCATACCACGCCAGAACGCGCACTAGCCGATTATTTAAAACACTGGTTTGTTCAAGATCAGCGATCGAAGAATGCGGGTCATGATTGAAATCAACCGACACAAGCGGGCGCTCATTAATTCCCAGAACCCCCTTCATTGATCCGTTCGCAGCTGTTTTGAGCAGATCGTTAACCTCTTCGGTGCTGGTATCGCGCGATGACATAATGGTCAGGTCAATCACCGATACATTGGCAGTGGGTACACGAATAGCCGATCCATTCATCTTGCCTTTCAATTCGGGAAGAACCTCGCCAACAGCGGATGTGGCGCCAGTTGATGTCGGGATCATTGATAGCCCTGCCGCCCGCGCACGGCGCAAGTCTTTATGGCTGGCATCCAGAACTGCCTGATCACCTGTATAGGCGTGAATTGTCGTCATGTAGCCAGCTTCGATACCAAGCCCATCAGACAATATCTTGGCAACAGGCGCTAGCCCGTTAGTTGTGCATGACGCGTTTGACAGAATAACGGAATCTGAACGTAGTTGATCGTGATTGACGCCATAAACAATGGTTTGGTCAGCTGTTCTGCATGGCGCAGAGATCAATATTTTTTTGGCACCTGCATCAAGATGTAGCGAAGATTTGTCACGATCATTAAATTTGCCTGAACATTCAAGCACGACATCAATATCTAGTTCCTTATGCGGAATATCAGCCGGATTGCGGTGGCGTGTCATATGAATCTTGCCACGTCCAATATCCAGCCAGTCATCCCCATATGAAACGCCAGTCTTCGAACGGCCATGAACCGAGTCATATTCATAAAGATGCGCCGATGTTTCAACTGGCCCAGGGCTGTTTATCAGCACCACTTCAATGTCGTTGCGGGCACTTTCTTGCAAAGCGCGCAGGGTCATGCGCCCAATACGGCCAAAGCCGCTGATTGCCAAACGTAATGTCAAAATCAAGCTCCTGTTATAAGCGTGAATGTAAATCCATTCCGGTTGGGGGATTTTGTGCCATTTAGGCGGTGTTTGGTCTTTTGTCCGGAAGTCGTTTATTTAATTAATATTTTTGCCTTCTCGACCACAGCATCACTGGTAATGCCAAAATGCGCATATAAATCGTTGATCGGTGCGGACGCACCAAAGCTGTCCATGCCAATAAAACCATCACCTTCGGATAGCAACCGATCCCAGCTTTGCCGCATGCCTGCCTCAATGACAATCCGTGGGCTAGTGCCCAGAACCGCATTACGGTAATCACTATCCTGCATCCAGAAAAGCTCAAGACATGGCGCCGATACAACAGCGGTGGTAATGCCCGCGCTTGCAAGCTTGCTTTGGGCGTCTATTGCGACACCAACCTCGGAACCTGAAGCAATCAAGGTAACCGCACGGTCTGCCTCAGAATCACCTACCACATAGGCGCCAAGAGCTGTTTTATTTTCAGTCATATCGTTATGGCGGAATTGTGCCATGCCCTGTCGGCTAAGCGCCAGAATTGATGGTGCCGTTGTCGATGCAAGCGCACATTGCCAAGCTTCGGCAGTTTCGACAACATCGCCAGGCCGGAATACCAGAAGGTTAGGTATCACGCGCAAAGCAGATAGATGCTCGACAGGTTGATGCGTTGGGCCATCCTCGCCAAGACCAATAGAATCATGCGTCATGACGTAAATGACACGCTGTTTCATGAGTGCCGACAGGCGAATCGATGGCCGACAATAATCGGTAAAGACCATAAAAGTGCCGCCATAGGGTATCGTACCACCATGTAAGGCGATGCCATTCATCGCCGCGGCCATGCCATGCTCGCGCACGCCATAATGTATATAATTGCCAGCATAATTGCCGCGATCATCTCCGGGGCGTCCTTGGCCGAAAATTTCATGGGCGGCGACACGGGTATTGTTTGATCCAGTCAGATCGGCTGAACCGCCAAACAATATTGGGCAAGCTGGCATGATCGCTTCGATTGCTTTTTGACTTGCTACACGCGTTGCCAGTTTCTGTGGCTCAGCTGCATAGGCATTCTTTAATTGCATAACTGCATTATTGATTTCGGAACCGAAGTCACCTGCCATTGCCGCATCAAAGGCGACGGCGGATGATGATGCCGCATGTCGGCTTTGCCAGGCATCACGTTCAGCGCGGCCACGGCGACCAGCTTCGCGCCAATCAGACAGAATATCATCTGGCACAACAAACGGGTCATGCGGCCAACCAAGCGCTTTGCGGGCACCGGCAATTTCATCAGTGCCAAGCGGCGCACCATGAACTCCAGCTGTGCCTGCTTTTGTGGGGGCACCAAAGCCAATGGTTGTTTTACAACGGATAATCGTTGGCTGACTTGCATGTGCCTTGGCTGATGCAAGAGCTGACGACACCGCCGCCATATCATGACCATCCGCGCTGAGCACTTGCCATCCATAGGCTTCAAAACGTTTGGATATGTCATCTGACACAGCCAGATCGGTACTGCCATCAATCGAAATACTGTTATCGTCAAATAGGACTATCAGCTTGCCAAGACCAAAATGGCCGGCAATCGATGCTGCCTCGTGGCTGATGCCTTCCATAAGACAGCCGTCGCCCGCAATGACATAAGTATGATGATTAACAAGATCACCGCCATAGCGTGCGGCAAGATGTTGTTCAGCCATTGCCATGCCAACCGCATTGGCAATGCCCTGACCAAGTGGACCCGTGGTTGTTTCAATTCCCGTTGCATGTCCAAATTCCGGATGACCTGCTGTGCGTGATCCTAACTGACGAAAGTTACGGACTTCATCCATCGTCATGTCTTCGTATCCAGTCAGATGAAGCAACGCGTAGATGAGCATTGATCCATGTCCTGCCGATAGCACAAACCGGTCACGATCAGGCCAATGTGGGTCACTAGCGTCAAATTTCAGATGCTCGTCAAACAGAACAGTGGCGGCATCAGCCATGCCCATGGGCATGCCGGGATGCCCTGATTTTGCGGCTTCTACAGCGTCCATCGACAAAGCCCGGATGGCATTAGCCATATTCTGTTTTGATGGTGCATTCGTCATGTCGAACCCCTTGGTTTGTGTGCCGATGAGACCACGCGCGCTCATGATCAAACTATTTTGATAGACTGTATCAGAAATTATCGGGCAATTTGCATTTCTATATCAGTTTCGTCAATGCGACATTCATCGCATGGCGCATTATATCAGCAATTTTTTTCTTCAAATTGGGTGGCCGCGCTTATTCAGTTTCGTCGCTTTTGTCGTTTAATGCTAAAATGAGGGTTTATTTCAATTGCATCTTGGTGCAAGCTTTATCTGATAACTTATTATGAATAAGACAGAATATCATTTTTAGCTAATAGAACATTGTAAGCTTATTTAATGTTTTTGTTAGGCTAATGAA
>NZ_CAXBVX010000046.1:0-15198 GCF_963979125.1 uncultured Candidatus Puniceispirillum sp. | reverse complement strand
CGCCTGTCGTATCGGGCAATGTATCGCTTTATAATGAAACTGATGGCGTGGCCATTCAACCTTGTCCTGTCATTGGAATGATTGGCGTGATTGATGATGTCGCTTTGGCGATTGGAAATCGTATTACTGCCGCCGATCAGGACATTGTTTTACTTGGACACACCAATATAGATGCCAATGGTGATGTTGATGGGTGGTTTGGCATGTCGCTTTATGCGCGTCATATCGCCAATCGCAAAGATGGCGCGCCGCCACCGGTAGATCTGGACGCCGAACGCAGTCATGGTGATTTTCTGCGAGCCCAGATCATAAAAGGTGCTGTTAGCGCGGCACATGACATAAGTGATGGTGGTCTAGCAGTTGCGCTTGTTGAAATGGCCATGAAGTCAACATTTGGTATTGACGTCGAGATGCCCGAAACAACCAATATCCACGGCTGGGCCTTTGGCGAGGATCAGGCGCGCTATCTTGTCGTGCTTCCTGATTCCGCCAGCTTTATCTCTGCCGCCGAGGCCGCTGGCGTTCCAGTCCAAAAAATCGGCACAACAAATACCTCAGGTGAATTGAAATTTGGTGCCGATGATGCCATATCTCAAGAAGAGCTAGAAAAAATATTTGAAGCAGTGATCCCCGATCTGATGCACATATAGCAATATCTGGGTTTTCATATGAATATGTGACGAATAGCAAAGGAATAGACCATGGCTATGCAAGCAAGTGAAATTGAAGCGCTTATCAAAGCCGCTTTCCCTGACGCTGTTATCACCATTGAAGATTTGCGCGGCGATGGCGACCATTACGCCTGTCAGGTTGTGTCCAGCGCGTTTGAAGGCAAAAACCGGGTACAACAACATCAAATGGTTTACAAGGCTTTGGGGGGGCGCATGGGCGGTGAATTACATGCGCTTGCTTTACAGACCTCGGCACCAACCAACGCGTAATTTTAAATTTACAGAATATAGGGCGAATACCGCCAGTCCAGTGAAGGAGTAGAACATGCTAGACGCAGCAACCAAGGAACGCATTGACGCCGACATCGCCAGCGAGGATGTTGTTTTGTTCATGAAAGGCACCCCTGTATTCCCGCAATGTGGATTTTCTGCCGCCGTTGTTGGCGTGCTAAGTCACCTTGGGGTGAAATTCCGTGGCATCAACGTACTTGAAGATGACGCAATCCGCGAAGGTATAAAAGCCTATTCAGATTGGCCAACTATTCCACAACTCTATGTGAAACGGGAATTTGTCGGTGGATGCGACATCATTCGGGAAATGTATGAAACAGGCGAACTTACCGAAATGCTTCAGACGCATGGTATTGACGCACATCCTGCCTAACCTGCGCGCCGCTATAGTTAAATAGCTGTATCAGCAAAAAACGCGTAATCGTCGGCAACTTCGGCTATACGAACCCTATACCATTGATAGAACTCTTGTCGCCCCATCTCCTGCGCGACAAGATGTTCGCTATTCTCGCGCCAGTTGCGTATCGAATCTCGATCACGCCAATATGAAACAGTGATTCCAAGCCCATCATCACCGCGCACAGACTCAACACCTAAAAACCCTGGTTGCTGTTGTGCAAGATGCATCATCCGGTCACTTGTGATCTCATATATATCATCACCGCTCAGGCTTCGTTGGGCTGTAAAGATCACCGCAAAATATGGCTTAGGCCAATCAATCTTTTTATTTTCAGTTACATCTTCATTTGTCATATATGTCACCATTCTCACATCTGGCTGACAAGATTACATAAAAAAAGGGTAGCCGTAAAATAGCTACCCTTTACTTAGTATTTTCAATGGCGACTATAATGCGCCAAATAATTTAGCGTGAGTAATACTCGACCACTAGATTAGGTTCCATTTGGACTGGATAAGGCACCTCATCCAACGTTGGAATACGAATGAATTTCGCAGAAAATTTGTCATGGTTTGCTTCGACATATTCTGGTACGTCGCGCTCGACTGATGCAATAGCGTCAAGCACTGCTGGAATTGTTTTCGTTTTTTCTTTCAGCGCAATTTCATCACCTGGCTTCAACATAACAGACGCAATGTTACAACGTTTGCCATTCAACATCACATGACCATGGTTGATAATCTGACGGGCGGCAAACACTGTTGGCACCATCTTTGAACGATACAGGATCGCATCAAGACGGCATTCCAGAATACCAATAAGATTCTGGCCGGTATCACCTTTACCACGGGCAGCTGCCTGATAATATTTCTTGAACTGCTTCTCACCGATATTGCCGTAATAGCCTTTCAGCTTTTGCTTGGCCATCAACTGCACACCAAAGTCAGTTGGCTTTTTACGGCGCTGACCATGCTGGCCGGGGCCATATTCACGAGCATTTACAGGAGATTTAGGACGACCCCACAGGTTAACACCTAGACGGCGGTCAATTTTATGTTTAGCGGAATGCCGCTTATGATCTGATTTTGCCATTTTTGGCTCCTTTGTTGCCCCGGTAGGGTCTTTCGACCGGCATCACACCCCGCTGGTGTAATCCACTTTCCCGAGAATGGCGCAAACTAGCCATTCACATAGATTTTGTCAACCATCTATCGATCACGCCGCTTACTGGTCAGAGCCTGAACAATACCATGCAAGGTGCTTATTTCCTGACGGCTTGGCGTGGCGCGGTTAATCAGGGCACGGATGTTGCGTTTTACGGCTGGCGCCATCTCGGCTGATGAGAAAAAACCACTCTCATCAAGCGCGCTTTCAAGCCGCTGAAAAAAATAATCGCGTTCCTTTACAGGTGCCGTCTCATCATCTGCATCCTCATCTCTTGATTGCCGTTGCGGCATGGTGCCTAGGTCAGATAATCCGGCTACCCGCCATTCCCATGCCAATAGCAATACCGCCTGTGCCAGATTCAATGAGGGATAATCTGGGTTTAATGCGGCTGAAACAGCAACATCGGCAAGCACCACTTCATTATTATCCAAACCTGATGCTTCGGGGCCAAACAGTAACGCAACCCGACCCTTTTTGGCCTTTTGAACCAACTCATCTACAATCTCGCGCGGCTCACTAGCACGGATGGGCATATCACGTTGGCGGGCAGTTGCCGCCACCATGAAAGAAATATCGTGCGCCGCATCAGCTAATGTATCAAAAACCTGCGCTGTCTCAATAATCGATTTCCCCCCTGCCGCCATGGGCAAGGCAACGGGATTAGGCCATCCATCACGTGGATTGACTATGCGCAGGTCACGCAAACCACAATTCATCATAGCACGCGCCGCCGCACCAATATTTTCAGCCATTTGTGGACGTGCCAAAATCACCACCGGGCAATTATCCATCGGTATCAGATCATTCATCATAAATTCCGTGTTTAAAGGTCAGGGGGTCACGCCACACCCTGAGGAGCTGGAACTTTATCATGCATCAATTTCCAGATCATACCATCACCAAGTGCCGCGACCGATGCATCGATTATATTCGTTGACAAGCCAACGGTACGCCATGTGGTACCATCTGGCACACGAAATTCGATCAACACGCGGGTCATCGCCCCAGCGCCAGACATATCATCATTGGCGTCCAGAATACGGACTTTATAATCCACAAGCTCGACATCAGCCAGTGTTGGATACGCCGAAACCAAGGCTTTGCGCATTGCTGTATCAACCGCATTTACCGGACCATTTCCTACAGCCGCTTCATGATGGCTATCTGCGCCCACCACAATTGTCGCTGTCGCTTCGGACTCAACAACCAGATCACCTTTAGCATTAAAGCGGCGTTCATCCATGACCCGAAAACGGCCAATTGAGAAATAATCACTTGGCTCACCTAACATCCGGCGTGCCAATAATTCAAAACTGGCTTCGGCAGAGTCAAATGCCCAGCCTTCATATTCTTTTTCTTTAACCACTGCGATCAAACGATCAAGACGTGGATCCTTGGCATCAACGTCAATCCCGAATTCCGCAAAACGCGCCAGCATATTTGACCGGCCCGCCTGATCGGACACCAGATAATGGCGTTCATTGCCAACTGACTCAGGCGCGACATGTTCATAGGTTCTAGGGTCTTTTTGCGCTGCTGATGCGTGCAAACCACCTTTATGCGCAAAGGCTGCTGCGCCAACATAGGGCGCATGCGCATTTGGCGCGCGGTTCAAACGCTCATCCAGCATCCGAGACAATGTCATTAATTTTGGTAACTTGTCTTTTGCAATACCTGTTTCAAATTCTGTTTTCAGCACCAAAGATGGTATCAATGAAATCAAGTCTGCATTGCCGCAACGTTCACCAAGTCCGTTGATTGTGCCCTGCACCTGACGCGCGCCTGCGCGGATTGCAGCTAGTGAATTTGCCACTGCAACACCCGCATCATTATGGCAATGGATACCCAGCGCAACATCAGGGCAAGCCTGTTTCACCGCACTGACAATCTCATACACATCATCAGGCAAGGTGCCACCATTAGTGTCACATAACACAACCCAGCTGGCACCACCTGCATGTGCCGCCTTTACACAATCAAGGGCAAAAGACGGGTTGGCTTTATAGCCATCAAAGAAATGCTCACAGTCAAACATTGCTTCTCGCCCGCGTTCCTTGGCGGCGGCAATCGACTGGCTAATCATGTCCAGATTTTCTTCAAATGTAATATTCAGCGCGGTTTTTACATGGAAATCCCATGTTTTACCAACCAAACAGGCGGCTGGTACATCAGCATCAAGAACCGCGTTCAAGCCAGGGTCATTGGCGGTGCTGCGACCACCACGTCGGGTCATGCCAAAGGCAACCATCTTGGCATTTTTGAGCTGCGGAGGGTTGGCAAAAAAGGCGTCATCAGTCGGATTTGCCCCTGGCCAGCCACCTTCGACATAGTCGATACCAATTTCGTCTAGCGCAGAGGCAATCGCAATTTTGTCTGCATGCGAAAAGTCAACGCCGCGTGTCTGCCCGCCATCGCGCAATGTCGTATCAAAAAGCCAAATTCTCTCGCCGCCCATGCTGGCATCTCCCTTTGGGTGATTGGATGACACACAATGGCGCATCACTACCCTGCTCAGTATCTAGCAAAAGCCTACCAAAATTGCTAGCCACGCCGCCAGATCGTTCCGTCTGCGCTATCTTCAAGATATATGCCATTTGCCGCTAATTCATCACGAATACGATCCGCTTCGGCAAAATCACGTCGATTTCGGGCGTCATTGCGTGCGTCTATTTTGGCATCGACATCCTCGTCTATGACTATCTCTACTGCGCCACCCGCGCCTGAAGCCACAACACCTCTGGCTTTCACGCCTTTGGCCCAGGCATCACCACTTTGTCCTAGCATTCCCATCACCGCCGCACTTGATTTCAGGGCAATGGCCGCCCTATCATCCCCTTTATTGGCAAGCCGTGCCAGCTCATGCAGACGTGCCATAGCGGCTGGCGTGTTCAGATCATCACATAGGCAGTTCAAAAACGCCGCATCAACCATTTCCGGGTCAGCCGCCACATCACCAATCGCACGATACAGACGGTCAAGGCTATTTCGTGCATCAGTTGCTGCACTATCAGAAAAATCTAGCGGTGCGCGATAATGCGCTGATAACAGGATATAACGCACAACCTCACCACGATGCGTGGCAACAGCATCAGCGACAGTCACAAAATGTCCAGTTGATTTGGACATCGTTTCACCTTCGACAGTGACAAAGCCGTTATGAAGCCAGTAATTGGCCATTTTATCGGTATTATGCGCACAGCAGGATTGCGCGATTTCGTTTTCATGATGCGGAAAAATCAGATCAAGGCCGCCAGCGTGAATGTCGAACACCGCACCAAGATGGACTTTTGACATTGCCGAACATTCGATATGCCAGCCCGGACGCCCCCGCCCCCACGGGCTATCCCAGCCAGGTTGCGCTTGCGTGCTTGGTTTCCACAGAACAAAATCAGCCGCATCACGTTTATAGGGTGCGATTTCAACACGGGCACCAGCGATCATATCATCCATACTTCGCCGCGACAGGCCACCATAGGAAGGCATTTGTTTCACGTGAAACATTACATGCCCCTCGGCTTCATAGGCAAAACCATTGGCAATAAGTGTCTCAATCATCGCCACCATATCATCAATATGTTCGGTCGCACGTGGCTCAATATCAGGGGTATCTGTCAGCAGACTTTCGGTATCTGCGTGAAAGGTCTTGATCGTTTCATCACATAATTTAGTGATGGTGATGTCGCGTTCATCCGCCCGTTTGATGATTTTATCATCAACATCGGTAATATTGCGGACATAGGTAACTGTGTCATATTGACGGCGCAACAACCGCACCAGCACGTCAAATACGACTATTGGTCGAGCATTACCCACATGAATACGATCATAGACTGTTGGGCCACAGGCATATATGCCGACATGTGCCGGATCAATCGGCTCGAAGGCATCCTTTTGCCGCGTCAGCGTGTTATAGAGCTTTAGGCCACTCACGCGCTATCCCCCTGCAATCGTGCGATGACGCGATCACGTCCCATAAAGGCCAGCAAAGGCGCAATTTCAGGACCTTTATCCTGCCCCGTCAATGCCAGCCGAAGTGGCATAAACAAACCCTTGCCCTTGACGCCTGTTTTGGCCGCGATTGACTTTGTCCAATCTGACCATATTTCAGCAGATAGATCACCATCTGGCAATAAACTAGCCGCCGCCGTGGTAACGTCAGGCGCGTCCATAATAGGCGTGATCGGCGCGGTACATATCTGCCACCAGTCAGCCGCCTCACTTACAATGCGGATATTGCCTCTGACGGTTTTCCAGAAATCTGCACCACCGCCTACACCTAGAGCATCTAATTTGCCGACGACAACATCAAAATCCAACTCCTGTACAATACGCGCATTGACGGCATCAAGCTCTGCTGGATCAAATTTGGCTGTTGCACGGCCAAAACGTGAGATGTCAAAACCGTCAATAATCACGGCCAGATCATTATGTGGCACAACTGGATCAGCCGTCCCGATACGCGCCAGCAAGCTGGCAATCGCCTCAGGTTCCAGCCCATTAGCGCGCAATTCACCAATGGACAGGCTTCCAATGCGCTTTGACAAGCCTTCACCATCGGCACCCGCCAGCAAGGCCATATGCCCCATGGATGGTGGTGTAGCGTCCAGAGCCTCAAACAGTTGAATTTGTGCTGTTGAATTGGTCACGTGATCTTCACCACGCAGGATATGTGTGATGCCATGATCAATATCATCAACAACCGATGCCAGCGTATAGATCACGCGGCCATCTTCGCGCATCAACACCGGATCAGACAGGCTAGACATATGATAGGCGACATCACCACGTACTTTGTCATGCCAGCTAACTTGGGAATCATTCAACAAAAACCGCCAATGCGGCTTGCGCCCATCAGCTTCAAGTTTGGCCTTTGCCTCGTCAGTCAGCTTTAGACCTGCCCGATCATAAACTGGTGGCCGGCCAGCACCAAGCTGGGCTTTTCGTTTGAGCGATAATTCTTCCGGTGTTTCATAACAGGCATAGGCACGCCCTTTGGCGACCAGATCGGCAAGCGCCTCATCATAGCGTGCAAGGCGGTTAGACTGACGATCCTCGGAATCCCAAGTCATCCCCATCCAGCTTAGATCGGCACGGATTGACTCTTCGAAAGCCACTGTTGATCTTTCTTCGTCAGTATCATCAATACGCAACATGAAATGCCCATCAAATTTGCGCGCAAACAGATAGTTGACCAAAGCTGTGCGTAAATTGCCAACATGCAAATTACCTGTCGGGCTTGGCGCAAAGCGAACCTTTATCGCACTCATTTTATCTCCTGATCACGCTAATGCGCTGACTTTTTTGTTTTAGAACCACATGCCTACTTGATAAACGTTTTTAGGGGGCTAAATCCAGATGTTAATGGTAAACGGCGATCCCGACCAAAGGCAATTGAAGTCATTTTTGGCCCAGGCGCTGACTGAAAGCGTTTGAATTCGGCACGAAACAATAGCTGGCTGGCATGATCAACTTCACGTCTGTCATAGCCCTGTGCAACGATAGCATCAATGTCAGCAGCATCTTCGGTCAGTGCCCGCATGATCGCATCAAGGCGTTCATAAGGCGGCAATGAGTCCGTATCTTTCTGATCCGGACGCAGTTCGGCAGATGGCGGCTTGTCGATAATGCGTATTGGAATGACTTCACCTTCGGGTCCCGCCGCCCCACGCGGCAAATGTGTATTACGCCAACGGCATAGATCAAAGACCTGTATTTTCCAGACATCCTTGATCGGCGCAAAGCCGCCACACATGTCACCATACAACGTTGAATAGCCAGCCGCATATTCAGACTTGTTTCCAGTTGCCATGACCATCGCGCCATTCTTATTTGAGATACCCATCAAAATAGTACCGCGTAAACGAGACTGAATATTTTCTTCGGCGATATCCGGATCCTTACCAGCAAATTGATCGGCCAGCATTTCGTCCATCGCCGCCATTGCTGGCGCTATCGAAATCGTATCAAGGCGCATACCAAAACGAGTTGCAAGGTCTGCTGCATCATCAAGGCTTTCATCACTGGTATAAGGTGACGGCATCATCACCGCATGCACGGCATCAGCACCAAGCGCATCGGCGGCAATAGCGGCAACCAACGCCGAGTCAATGCCACCCGACAAGCCAAGAACAACGCCAGGGAAGCCATTTTTCTGCACATAATCGCGAACACCAAGCATTAATCCGCGATAGATAGCGGCCAAGCCTTCATCAGGCGGTGTTATCTGACCTGTTAAAGACAATGCCCCAAAATCAGATTTGACCTGAACCTGAACCACAGCTTGCGAAAAGCTAGGCAAATGGGTGGCAAGATTTCCATCTGCATTAAGGGCGAATGATCCGCCATCAAATACCAATTCATCCTGACCACCGATCAAATTAACATATAGAAGTGGCAAGCCTGTTTCAATTGCCCGACTTACGGCATGCGCCATTCGCTGGTCATTTTTACGGCTGTCAAATGGCGACGCATTCAGTGATACGATCATGTCTGCACCAGATTCCTGCAGACATTCAACAACATCAGGCGTCCATATATCTTCGCAAATAGGCAAACCAAGCTTTAGGCCGCGCACCAGAACAGGCCCCGGCATCGCCCCCGCCGTAAAATTACGCTTATCGTCAAAAACACCATAATTAGGCAGATTCACCTTGTCACGACGCCCGATCACCTTGCCTTCATCAAGCACAAATACCGAATTATAAATAACAACATCATCGCCGCTATGTTCACGATAAGGAGCCCCAACAATGATTGCCGCGCCACCATCAGCCGTAACACTGGCAAGACGGATAATTCCTGCCTCAACCTCAGACATGAAATCACTGCGCAGAACAAGGTCATCGCATGGATAACCCGACAAAAACATTTCCGGCGTCAAAATGATATCCGCACCGCCCGCATTGGCTTTTTCACGGGCATCAATCAGGCATTCAACATTACCAGCTATATTGCCGAGGTGGGAATTCAACTGAGCAAGCGCAATCGAGATAGGTTTATCAATCATAATACTTTTTCTATTTACGAATTAGGAATTCCCGGCCGACTTTTACCCGCGCCTGTTTGTCATAGGCGATGATATCAGCCGTCGCATAGGTTTCAGACCATATTTGTGGCAAAAATGACCCTGTACCAATCAGATTAAGAGGTGCTTTTGCTAATGAGAACACGCGGCACTTATCTGGCCCAAAGCCGCTGGAACCAACAATCTTAACATGTTCAAATCCATGCGCATCAAGCGTTTCACGAAGATGCCAGACTGATGCTGCGCTAACGCCAGTTCCCATTAGATTCTTGAGTTCCGCATCACTGCGATACCCGCGAATAGCTTCAGGCACATTACGTTCAAGAACAGCATATGAGGTCTGCGTATCCAGCCCTTCAACATACCGGCCACCATGCGTATCAAGACGAATGGACAAGGCACCAGATTTTGCCATATCAGAAAAATACGTGGCAACCTCAAGCGCATCGGTAATTTCATTGCCAAAATAATCAACCAGAACCGTTAGCGGGGCGTCTGGAATTGTTTCATGAAATAATTGCGCTGCCCGCAAGGTTGACCCCGCATAGCCAATCAGCGCATGCGGCATCGTACCCATGCCTTTTTCGGCACCAAAGAAATGGGCTGTGGCATCTGCCGCACAACCAATAAAGCCAACTGCACCAGTTTTGGCCTTAGCCTTGGCCGAGCCAACAGAAGCACCATAAGCCATCAATTCGGCCATTTCCGACCCAGCGCAATGGCGCGCATCCATTGCCAGAAAGCTGACATGCGGAAGTTCAATACACATATTGTAGGCGTTATAGGCAGCAACACAGCTTGGTCCCAGACGTTGTAGAAAAATTGTTTCCAGATCAACCAGTGCCGAAAATGGCCCGCTGATATAGCAAATCGGTTCCCCCGCGCCAATCCATGCGCCTTCGGCATATAGCTTTTCGATATGAATCGTGACACCACGGTCTTCTGCCATCGCTTCAAGCCAGTCGAATGCCAGCTTGCCTGCCAATGTTACAGGTCTGCGCATAAATACCGCATAGGTCACATCACAATCACCATGCGCTTGCACGATATTGCGCGTATGCCTGAAATAGGTATCCGTCAAACTAGGTTGAACGTTTGGTTTTGGCCCAGTGCTGGCAAATTTTGACATTATGCCCCCGCTATCTGCAACGATGACGCGTGAAACATTTAAACGGCTTGCGACAATTCAGACTGTCCACCACGACGACGCTTCATTAAATCAGCAATTAGAAACGCAAGTTCCAATGCCTGCGCACCATTCAAACGTGGGTCACAATGCGTATGATAACGATCACCCAAACGAGCCTCGGTAACATCGACAACACCACCAACACATTCGGTCACATTCTGGCCAGTCATTTCAAAATGCACACCCCCAGGATATGTGCCGATTTCGTCATGCGCGTCAAAAAACCCACGCACTTCTGACATAACATCGTCAACGCGCCGTGTCTTGTAACCACTTGATGCCTTAATCGTGTTACCATGCATCGGGTCACAGCACCAAACGACATGCGCACCATGCTTTTGCACAGCTTTGAGCAATGGCGGCAAACCAGCGCGCACCTTGTCAGCGCCCATTCGGGCAATCAAAGTCAGGCGACCCGGGATATTATTAGGATTAAGCGTATCGATCAGGCGCAGTAATTCATCCGGATCAAGGCTTGGCCCACATTTCAAGCCGATTGGATTTGAAATGCCGCGCATATATTCAACATGCGCCCCATCAGGCTGGCGTGTACGGTCACCAATCCACAACATATGCGCTGATGTTGAATACCATCCCTGTTCTTCGGTGATGGTATCCCGACGCGTCATCGTCTCTTCATAATTAAGCAACAAGGCTTCATGGCTTGTATAAAGTTCGGTTTCGGCCAGTGGCCGTGCAGTCGCAGAGGTGATCCCACAGGCCTTCATAAAGGCAAGTGATTCCTCAATACGCTCAGCAAGAGCTTCAAATTTTGCCGTTTCCGGCGCATCCCGAAGAAAATCTGTGACCCAGCTATGTACTTTATTTAGGTCAGCAAGGCCGCCTTGTGCAAAAGCACGAAGCAGATTAAGCGTGGCGGCAGACTGTTCATAAACACGCAAAAGTCGTTTTGGATCAGGCACGCGTTCCTTTTCAGTAAAGCCCATAGCGTTAACCATATCACCGCGATAGCTTGGCAATTCAACACCATCAATAATTTCAGTTGAAGCCGATCTTGGCTTGGCAAATTGCCCCGCCATACGCCCAATTTTCACAACAGGCATTGACGCACCAAAGGTCAGAACCACCGCCATCTGGAGCAATACTTTAAAACTGTCACGAATATTATTGGCTGAAAATTCGGCAAAGCTTTCGGCGCAATCACCACCTTGTAGCAAAAAGGCACGCCCTTCGGCTACGTCGCCAAGCCGATCACGCAAACTTTGCGCCTCGCCAGCGAACACAAGTGGTGGCATGGCCGAGAGTTTTTTCTCAACCATCTGCACCTTATCGGCATCGGGATATTCAGGCACCTGCAAAATAGGGTGCGAGCGCCAGCTAGTTGGCTGCCATTCCATAATTTTTGATCCTCTTTTGCACTGCGAAATGTCGAAAGTGCATAATTCTTGTATGAACAAGCCCAATCATGCGTATTTACGCATAATATTCAAGCTTTTTCGCCATTTGGCGATGCCTGCATACCTAGTTTGTCCGTAAAGGCGCTATATAGCCATTAGCCATAAAATGAGCCTAATCACGCGGCGAACGCATAGTCACAAATTCTTCGGCGGCTGTTGGATGAATGCCAATGGTGGCGTCAAAATCGGCTTTTGTAGCTCCTGCCTTTACTGCAATCCCTATACCTTGCATGATTTCCCCGCAATCTGGCCCCATCATATGCGCGCCAACCACCTTGTCAGTTGTGTCATCGACGATGAGCTTCATATAGGTCTTTTCACCGCGTCCCGATATGGTGTTTTTCATAGCCCGGAACTGGCTTTCATAGACACGAATTTTATCAAATGTCTTGGCGGCGTCGGCTTCGGACAAACCGACAGTGGCGATAGGAGGTTGGCTAAAAACCGCCGAAGCGATGTTTTCATGACTGATGATGCGGGGGTTATTGCCGTATAATGTGTCGGCAAAGGCGTGGCCTTCGTTGATAGCAACAGGGGTCAAATTCACCCGATCCGTAACATCACCAACAGCATAGATGCTAGGGACCGACGTGCGGGAATACGCATCTACCAAAATTTCGCCATTTCGTCCCATATCGACGCCTATCTGATCCAGACCTAGATTGTCGGTATTGGGCTTGCGTCCGGTAGCCGCCATCACCTGATTGACATGCATTTTTGTGCCATCGCTGAGGGTCGCTATTTTCTTGGCCTTGTTATCTTCAAGCGCGTCAATGGTTGTACCTGGATGCAAAATGATGCCGCGATCCTGCATGGCCACAGCAATATGACGGCGAATATCATCATCAAACCCACGCAACGGCAAGTCACCTCGATACACAAGATGCGTTTTCGCGCCATAACCATTGAAAATGCCTGCAAATTCAAGCGCAATATAGCCACCGCCATAAATCAGAATTTCAGACGGAAAATTATCAAGATCGAGTGCTTCGTTAGAGGTTATCGCATGATCATACATGCCAGGCACATCGATCATCTGCGGGATGCCACCAACCGCAACCAGAATCGTTTGCGCCGTGATTTCATCACCATTAACCTCAATATTATGCGGGCCTGTCACCTTGGCAAAACCACGGATCAGCGTCGCACCAGCATTTTCCAGCAAGGACACATAAATCGACTCAAGCCGGTTCAGCTCGGTATTTTTCGCGGCTATCAGATGCCTCCAATCATGCGCAGGCTTGTCAACATGCCAGCCAAACCCGCGCGCATCTTCCACATCTGCGGAAAACATTGATCCATACATAAGTAGCTTTTTGGGAACGCAGCCACGGATAACACAGGTGCCGCCTGGCCGATCGCCTTCGATCACAGCGACCTTGGCGCCATGGCTAGCCGAAATTCTGGCGGCACGGACACCGCCTGAGCCAGCCCCGATCACCACCAAATCATACATATGTTCCATGTTGTCCCGCTTCTTGTCTGCGAAAGGAAATGACCTTAATCAAAGGCCACATATCAACAGAAGACATATGGATCAATAGGCAGAGATGCAATAGGCGATGACGCGCGGCTAGGCAAAATCAAGTTCGTTCATAACCGCGGTGAATTCGGTATCATCAATATAATCTAGCAAAACAACCGCCGCCATATTATGAAAATTATTAACCATTGTTGCCAATGATTCGCTGGTCGCATCGCTAAGATCGATAAAACGATAGACAGTGATTGAGGCTTCACCTGAGCAGATGCCAAACGGCGCGCTTCCTGTCGCTATTGTATCTTCAAGCAGTAACATGGTCAGGAAAGATGCTTTCAGCGGGCCGCTACCATCACGCGACACGCAACAATATAGCAAACCTTTATTTCCCGAATGCATAAGTTCGAGCTGGGTTATAAGGTTGCCCTTCTGCGCAGTCATCCAGCGGCTTTTGGCAACTTCGTGCATGGGCGTGGTCAAAGGGGCAAAGGCCCTATCGATCAGGGGGGCGACACGCTCTCTTATCTGTAGCTTGAGCTGCTGGTCCATTATTTTGCATACTCCCGATTTTACAAAACACCAGAATGAATATTGTTGGCACTCGTCATGCTTTAAACATTAACACAAATTAACTATTTGTTAACGTTTATACAAAACATATAATGTTGCCTATTGTCCAGAAGTCTTAACCTTCATGATAGATGCTGCCACAAACCAAAGCAAAGCATTGTTTTCTATAATAAAGAAAATATTTTTCTGTTTTCATCAAAGTAGAAAATTTATCGGAAGATTGCGCCTAATCACTAATATGATAGGTTGTTCGTGTATTATCAAAATCTGCAATATTTGATCAGGATACTTTATGACTGCCAATTTATTTTCATCGCATGATCGCCTTTTATGGACCCCTGATCAGAACAACCTAAAACATGCCGAGATCACCTACTTCACCGCATTTCTGACTGAACATGGCCATTATGACGGAGATGATGATTTTCAGAAATTATGGCAATGGTCAGTCGATAACAGCACACAATTCTGGTCGGCGCTGTGGGACTGGCATGGCGTCATAGGCGACAAAGGCGAACGCATACTTATCGATGCAGATCAGATGCCAGGCGCCAGATTCTTTCCAGATGCCAAAGTCAATTTTGCCGAAAATATGTTGCGTGACGCCGATGATGCGATTGCTATCAGCGCCTATGGTGAAGATGGCCGTCATCAAAGCCTGACCCGCAAGGAATTATATAACAATGCAATGGCATTGGCCGGATGGTTGCAACAGGCAGGCATTGTTAAAGGCGACCGTGTCGCTGCCTATGCTCCGAACGTACCTGAAACAATCATCATGATGCTGGCAACAGCGACGCTTGGTGCGGTTTTTTCCAGTTGCTCGCCTGATTTTGGACTCGATGGTGTCCGTGATCGCTTTGGCCAGATAGAGCCAAAAATTTTACTGGCCTGCGATGGGTATCATTATGCAAGCAAGGGAATTGATCGTTTGCCGGTGGTTGCGGATCTGGTTGCCGCGGTACCATCAATTCGTAAAATCCTGATT
>NZ_CAXBVX010000045.1:0-15547 GCF_963979125.1 uncultured Candidatus Puniceispirillum sp. | reverse complement strand
ATTATTGGTGCTGTTCATGGGGTAACCTTCATATCTATAGATGCGAGGGTTACGCTACCTGAGCCGCGGCGATAGTTCAATCGATACCCATTTTCAGCGTGGCAAATAGCTTGCCAAACCGCCCATAAAACCAGCCATCAACCACCTGCCAAACCGCAATAGCGTCGGTTAAAGCTGTTTTAGACCGTGTGAAAAACCCGCACGATCATGCCTAGCCTTTATCTGCCCTCTGCATTATGTTGCAAGAACAGCAAAGGGATGACACGGCATGGGTTTGATAGACAATCCGGCAGCGGCCACGGATATGGCGGCACCGAAAAATGCGTTGATCGATCCGTTCGGACGCATGGTTGATTATATCCGCCTGTCGGTTACCGATCGGTGTGATTTCCGCTGTGTCTATTGCATGGCCGAAGAAATGACCTTTCTGCCCAAGGCCGAATTGCTCACGCTTGAAGAGCTGGAAATTGTCTGTCGCCGCTTTATGGCGATGGGGACGCGCAAAATCCGCCTGACAGGAGGCGAGCCGTTGGTGCGCCGGAATATCATGCATCTGATTCGCAATCTGGGCGCGTCGGTAAAGGATGGTACGCTAGACGAATTGACCATCACCACCAATGGTAGCCAGCTTGTCAAAATGGCTGATGATCTGGCCGAAGCGGGGGTGCGGCGGCTAAATATCTCGCTTGATACTTTGAATCCCGATCTGTTTACCACCATCACCCGCTGGGGCAATCTGGCCAAAGTGCTTGATGGCTTGGCGGCAGCACGTTCTGCCGGATTGGATATTAAGATCAATGCGGTTGCGCTCAAAGGTGTGAATGAAGACGAACTTGGTGACATGGTCGCCTGGTGCGGCGATCAGGGCTTTGACATGACCATTATCGAAGTCATGCCGATGGGTGATATTGGTAATGAAAACCGGATTGACCAATATTTGCCTTTGTCGCTTGTCCGCACCTCTCTGGCCAAACGGTTTAGCTTGATCGACAGCGATTTTCAAACCCCGGGGCCTGCCCGCTATGTCACTGTAGCCGAAACCGGACGCAAGCTTGGCTTTATCACGCCGCTGACGCATAATTTTTGTGAATCCTGCAACCGTGTGCGGGTGACCTGTACAGGACAGCTTTATATGTGTTTGGGACAGGATGATAATGCCGATCTGGCCACAGCCTTGCGCCAGCATGGCGAAGCGGGTCTTGATGCGGCGATCATTGAGGCTATTGGCCGCAAACCCAAAGGGCATGATTTCATCATCAGCCGTCGTGAAACAGCCACCGTTGGGCGGCACATGAATGTAACAGGTGGCTAGATGACAATGATGCAAACAAACTTGGCATCACGGCAAGCACCGCTTCTTGATACAGGCCGGCATGGCACCGTGTTCGGGCTGGCAGGATGGTCGGGGGCTGGCAAGACCACGCTGGTCGAAAAGCTGATTACGCATCTGGTGTCATTGGGGTTGAATGTGGCAACGATCAAACATGCGCATCACCATTTTGACGCTGATACGCCTGGCAAGGACAGTTACCGTCATCGTGCGGCAGGTGCGCGTCAGGTGCTGGTATCATCGGCCAGCCGAGCAGCCTTGTTCAGCGAGCATGACGGGGCAGATGAACCGGGGCTTGATGTTTTGCTGGCGCGGCTTGATCCTGCCGATATTGTCATTGTCGAAGGTTTCAAGGCCTTTGCGATCCGCAAGATAGAAATTTACCGCGCCGCGGTGGGCAAGCCGCTATTGCATCCGCATGATCCACATATTCTGGCGGTGGCCAGCGATGCGCCTTTGGCCGATTGTCCGCTACCTTGTTTTGATCTTGATGATATTGCCGCGATTGCCGGATTCATTGGCGATCAGGCGCAAATCCCACAGACCCCACAGACCCCACAGACCTGACCGATGCATCCGGAAACGACGCCACTTGATATTGCCCGTGCTAATTTGCTCAGCGATATTGTGCCGCGTTCAGCGCATGAAAATGTGCCATTGCTGGCATCAATCGGGCGGTTTGCGACATCTGACATCATCAGCATGGTCAATTTGCCTGCAACGGCGAATGCGGCGGTTGATGGCTATGCGATCTATGCTGAAACGCTGGCGGCAAATCCTGACCATCTGTTTCCCATTGTTGGACAGGCGCGCGCTGGCCACCCTTTTCACGGCCCCATAGCCAAAGACCAAGCGGTTGAAATCTATACGGGGGCGGTAATGCCGGATGGTGTCAACGCCGTTGCCATGCATGAAGATTGCACCCGCCAAGATAGCCCCCACCAAGATAGTACTGTCCGTCTGAACAAGATGCTGACAACAGGCGCGAATAACCGACCCGCTGGGGAAAATCTGGCGGTGGGTGAGATGATCCTCTCTGCTGGCACACGCATCTATGCGCCCATGATTGGCCAGCTGGCGGCGGCAGGTCACACCATGATCGCTGTGCAAAACAGGCTATCGGCAACGGTGCTCTCGACAGGTGATGAACTCATTGATGTTATGGCGACAGACAATTCTTCAGCAACTGGCCAGATTTATGATGCAAACCGCCCGATGTTGATGGCGGCATTTGCGGGTGAAGCGTTGCATATACATGATGGCGGTATTGTTGCCGATGATCGTGACACGTTGGCCAGCGCCTATCAAGCGGCCCTTGCGCATAGTGATATTGTCATTTCATCCGGCGGGGCATCAGATGGGATTGAAGATCATACACAGGCGGCGATGAAAATGGTGGGTGCTGAATGCGCCCTATGGCGGCTGGCCATGAAGCCTGGACGCCCGATGGCGGTTGGCCGCGTTGGTGATAAATTTATTTTCTGTCTGCCTGGTAATCCGGTCGCGGCTTTTGTCTGTGCCAAGCTTTTGATCTTGCCGCTTCTCGATAAGCTGGCAGGGGGGATCGTGCGTGATCCCGTCCAGGTAACAGTGCCTGCCGGCTTTAACCATAAAAAGCAACCTGGTCGTGCTGAATATCTTCGCGCAACACTTCAAGGTTCAGGAAAAAATCAACAAATTCAGCTTCATGGACGCCGCGGTGCAGGTGTTATATCATCTCTGACAGGGGCTGATGGGCTTGTTGAAATTCCGCTAGATAATACAGGTGTTGTGGTCGGCATGCCATTGGCCTTTCTGCCCTTTGCCGAGCGAGGTTTGTGATTATGGGCGCGGTCATGGATGTGCGGATCACCGAAGCTGATTTTGATATTGCTGCCGAGCATGATGCGCTAAAAGCACGTGCGGTGGGTGCCATTGTAACCTTTACGGGCACGGTTCGCGGCGATGATGACGGGGCTGAAATCACTGCCCTGACGCTGGAACATTTTCCGGGCATGACCGAAGCGGAAATCACCACCATTATTGAAACGGCTAGGGATCGCTGGTCTTTGGCGGGTGTCACGGTCATTCATCGTGTTGGTCGTTTATTGCCAGAAGATAATATTGTCTTTGTCGGTGTGGCGGCGGCGCATCGTGACGCTGCTTTTTCTGGTGCCAGCTTCATTATGGATTATCTGAAAACCAAAGCGCCTTTCTGGAAAAAAGCCGAAGATAAGGCAGGTGAAAGCTGGGTCGAAGCGCGCTTATCGGACGATGTGGCGGCTGACCGCTGGGATGAAACTGACTGAACCGAATATGGCGATGGTCTGATCGCTTGGAAATGGACATGCAATGACTGTTTTATATATTACGGGCGCAGGTGTTAGCGTTGATAGTGGCATCCCCACCTTTCGCGGCGAAGACGGGTTCTGGACAATCGGAAGTCATAATTACACCCCACAGGAAATGGCCACCCGCGCCATGTATATGAACGATCCGGGTCAATTTTTGTTGTGGTATTATCGGCGCTTTGCCAGCTACCGCAATGTTGCCCCGAATGTGGTGCATAGCTGGCTTGCAGATAAACAACTGATGACCCAAAATATAGATGGTCTTGATGGCAAGGCAGGCAACCGTGATTACATCTCGATCCACGGACGGCTTGATAAGGTCACTTCATTGCACGAACAGTCATTCAGCGGCGGCGGCGATATTGCGCTCATCGATGCGCCATGGGAACCTGTCGCGGCACTCGATCAGGATGATGACGAACGCTTGACACAGGCCTTGCTTGACCAGTTCAAAATCAGTTCCCGTAAAAAAACGCCAGAAATGGGCGTATCGCTGAAACCCTATGTATTGCTGTTTGACGAATTTTATACTGATCTATACCGTATGAGTGAGGCCGAAAGCTGGATGGATCAGGCCGAAGCTATGGTGTTTATTGGTACATCCTTCAGCGTCAATATAACGGCGATTGCTCTGCGCATGGCGGTGGCACGCCGGATACCCATTGATATTATCGATCCGGAACCCGTCGATCTTGGCGTGCCGGATATCACCTATCATGCGATGACCGCCGCCGATTATATTGCCAGTCAGGCTAAAAGAAGCTAGGCACGTCTGAATCCGCCTAAGATGCCCGTCGTAAATGAATGAGATGGCCGTCAATATCTTCTTTGGTTAAATAGCGGATGCGTGTATCGGCAACCAGTTCGATCTTATGTTTGGCCAGATGCGGGGCAAAGCTGGCATCCCAGTCACGCGCTGTCCAGCCAGCGCTATTCACCGTCAACACAACAGGGGCTCCGGGTTTGACCGCGCCCATGATATGATGCAGATGCTCTACATGCGGGGGACCAAAACCAAACACCCCAACGCAGATTGCCGCATCATACGGGTCGTCAATGCCGTAATCATCCGTCATATCAAGCGTGAATAGCTTTCGATAGACGCCATGCTTTGCGGCAACAGCGCGCATTTCATCCGACAGATCAGCCCCGTCAATATGGCTATAGCCGCGTGCGGCCAGTAAAACCCCCGCCAGACCTGTGCCACATCCAATATCCAGAATGCGGGCGTTACTATCGGGCACAATCTTGGCAAAGCCGGAAACAGCATCTTGCGGCGCCGCATAGCCATGACCGGAAATTGTTTCCTTGTCATAATCCTTGGCCCATTTGGCGTACATATCCATCAAGGCGCTGGTGCTGGGGTTGGAATAGGCAATATTGATATGGTCATTATCGACCTTCAGGTCAGATGTTTTTGATCTGGATTTATCCTCTGCCATCTTCACGCACCTCATTGATAACCAGACTGTTTAAAACGGTATTTCGTCGCCTTTGTAATTTTCAAAAACCCCTGTTGTTGCCAGCGACAAAGCATCAAAGCGCGCCAACAGACCGGACGCGCTTTCTTCGGGTGAAATGCTGGCTTCCATACCGCCCATATCGGTACGCACCCAACCCGGATGAAACGCACCAACAGCGATCCCGTCAGGCTCCAGTTCAACCGCCATTGACCGTGCCAGATTGGTCGCCGCCGCCTTTGATGCTCGATAAATAGGGGCATTGCTATGCGATTGCCGGTTGCTACCCATAATTGACGAAATCACAGCAATTTTGCCAGGCGTTTCTTTTTTGACATGCGGCAGAAAGGCACGCGCTGTGAAAAACACACCAGCGATATTTGTCATCAGCACATTTTCGATGGCGACATGTTCGTGCTTGGGGTCAAGCATCCCGCCATAGCTGTTCAGAATACCCGCATTACAGACCAGAATGTCGATCGCGCGGGTCATGCCGGCGGCGATATTATTCATATCGTTTTCCGCACATACATCAAGGCCAAGCACAGTAATATCGGCATTTTGCTTGGCAATGGCGATCAGGTCGATCGCTTGCATGGCGTCGCGGCAACAGGCGATCACCTTGTCGCCACGTGCGGCGGCCTGACATGTCATTTCAAGCCCGATACCGCGATTGGCACCGGTGATCATGATTGTTTTTGACATTAGCTTGTTGCTTCCTCGCCAATAATTTTGGGATCAAAAGGTTTGCGGCTGAACACCTCGCGCAGCATAGGTTCAAAATGACTAAGCGGTAATGTGTCATAATCTGGATCAAATGACATCTGATCCCATCTTTGGCAAAAACGGTCACAGCTTTCAAACCATTTATGTCCGGCAAAAATATCACGCGCGTTTTTATCAATGCCTTCGGCTTCGCCATGATAATATAGCTGAAAGATACCATGATGTTCGATCACCCATGTGACTTCGGCGCGCACATAGGGGCGGATGATCGCGGCGGCAAGTTGCGAATGGTTCATCGGCGCCAGATCATCGCCCAGATCATGGATCAGCGCGGCCACGATCATTTCACTATCGGCACCATCCCGTTCGGCGCGGGTTGCCGATTGCAGGGAATGTTGCAAGCGGTCAATACGATAACCAGCCAATGTTGACCGCAGACCATCCAGTGCGCCTAGCAGGCGGTCCGGCAGGGCTTCGACAAATTCATCTTCGAGCTTGCCAAGCAAGGCATAATCGGCGACGGTGCCTTGATCCATTCTAAGAAAACTGACTGTATCCATGCGCTTATCCTTCTGGCCTTTACAGTTAAATTTAACCAATCCGTGATTACGTTTACCGTTAGATTGTGAATGGATGGGCCGTCGCGGTCAATATGACAACCTTGCAAATGTCGCATATCAAAAGCATAATTTTGAATTAAACCTCTAAAGTGCTGTTTTGTTTTCTTATCACATTGGGGCAAGATATTCGGAGACATCACCATGAAGCATTTGTTAATTGAATTATTGGGTATAGATTATCCGATCATTCAAGCGCCGATGGCAGGCGGGCTTACAACGCCTGATTTTGTTGCCAATGTGTCAAATTTTGGCATGTTGGGGTCTATCGCCAGCACCCATGCTTTTAACAAACTCCGCGACACGACGCCCATCTGGCGGTTACGTCGCAATGTATCGGCATGGGGAAGCATAGATAACTGGATTAGGCCTGGGTCTGGATCACCAAAGGTGCCAAGTCGCCGCAGGCCTAGCCCAAAGGTGGACCCAAAGCCTGAGATATTACCTACCTTTGATAAAAGCTGGCTTACTGGCTGGGATAATTGCGCGCGGCGGGTTGGATCCCACAAGGTGATGGGCGCCAGTGTAAAGCCCCGGTCAAGTAAGGTCATCAGATTGCGTGCACGAAGGGCATCAACGGCAACATGAATCACCGAAAAGGGCGGAAAATCCTGTTCTTCCTGAAGAAACAGAATGGCTTGCTTCAATGTATTGCCAGTCCGTGCACCAACCTCGTCCCAGAATTCACCTGTTGGGTCTTCAATATCTTCAACCTCGGTCAAAAGCACATGATCGAATTCACTGATTTCCAGTTTGACGGTATGAAACCTATGTGGCTGAAAGGCGATCACTTCGATGCGGTTCTGGGTGATGTGCAAAATAGCCTGGCTTTGGCGCTGTTCCTCTCGCGATAGCGATGCGTAAAGAAAATTGGCTAATGCCACGGGTTCCAGATCAATATGCACAGGGTTCAGATGCGCCGCCAGCAACATGTCGGACCATGGCCGCAAGGTTGCCATTTCGGCAAACCCGATAACAACTCGCGTCAGGTCGTCATTCTCCGAGCTAACAAGCGTATGATATGAAATAAAGGGGTCTTCAAGTTTGCCTATATCGGACTCGGCATCCTGCCAGAAACTAATATCCTTAGCTTCTTTGGCAAGTTCAGTCGCTGTCATGAAAGGCAGGTTGATTTGCCGCAATGTTACAATCCCGCTGGGAATGATAATACCAGCATCTTGTGCCGCGTACATGTCGCGCTCATGCATAGTGCGCAATGTATCGACAACCATATCCTGACTTCGTGCAAGGTTGTGTGTATCCAATTGACGTGGCAAACCGGCACCTGCAAGACTGTCGATGTTTATGACATTGGAATTTAACCTTACTTCGGCTACCGTGACTGCTTTAGGATGTAGTTTAATCGCAACGACTTCGTCGGAGCCTTTGCCGATTGGACGGAAGAAACTAGCAAATTTGGTTAATGCAGTTGCCATAAGAACACACTCGATAAATGTTAATGTTTTGTTAATATTTGTCAGTCAGTTTTAAGTGCATTTACCATTGTGGATCGCAAAAAAATGTCTGGGGATAAATAATGGACGCACTCACTTTCATCTCGGAACAAACAATTTACCTACTTTCTATGGTTTTGCCTGATGCCAACCCGAAACAGATTCGGTTGCTTCTGCTCAGCAGTGTTGGTCTGGCTATTGTGCTGATGATGTTTGCGATTATGTGGTCAATGTTTCGTGAAAAACTGGAACCGCAAGCAAAAGTAACGCCCAAAGCTAAAACACCTGCAAAAGCGAAAAAAGCACCCAAAGCCAAGAAGGCTGGCAAGACAGCAAAAGCGACACCTAAGCAAGCGATCAAGGCCGACAAACCAGTGTCAAAGAAACCCGCCGCGAAAAAAGTGGTAGCTAAAAACAAAGCTGAGCCAAAAACCGGATCACCAATCGAGCCATCAGTCGAAGCAACAGACAATATCCCGGGTGTTGATATCATAGCTGAACAGGCACCTAAGCCAGAGGCGTCGGTTGGTGGATTTAGTTTTTTCAAACGCGAGTCAACAGGCGCCAAGGCGGACGCTGAATTGGTTTCGATTGAGCAGGAAATGCTGGCTATCCGGCAATTATATATGGATGAACGCATTACCAAGGACGTCTATGTTGTCGAGACGCGTCGGCTTTATGAAAAAGCCAGCGAACTTCGCTCAGTTTAATCTCATCCATTATCATCATCTCTAATTTGCTTTCCGGCGGTTGCGCGTGCGAAAGGCCGAATGAGGTTGCCGTTCTGCGCTTGGGTCAATAACGGTCGGCGCCATAAATATAATGGTCTCGGACAAGGTGTTCTCGATGCCATCCGATCCACCAAGCGCGGGGGCAATGGCACCCAGCTTGCCAGTTGTGCCAGGTAAACCGGTTGTATTGGTTGTCTCGGAATTACGTGTCAGGCCTGCCAGAACAATCACATCACCTGGCGCTGACCAGAATTTGGTCGTGATGGTATCGGTTGTCTCGTCTGTTTCATTGGTGACCGAACTAAGCGCCGAGGCAAATCGTGTGTCTTCAAGCTCGACTTCCAGTTGTACGGTTTTGTTAATACGGTTGATTTTCACTTCGCCGATAGTCAGCTGGAATGGTGCCAGAAATTCATCGATCACCGTATTGGTTAAAACGGTTCCGTTATCACCAGCAGATTGTTCAATGCGTGACACGCGTGCCTTTTGAATTCGGGAAATTTCGGCTGTTTCGCCATCAGCGACCAGAATTGTCGGGCTTGATACAAGCCGTGCCAGCTTATTTGACTCCGATGTTGTGGCGGCACCAAGCCGGTCGGCACCACCGGAAACCCGTAATCCCTTACAGATGCCAATCAACGCAATCAGCACGGCAAAGATAATCGCTTTTCCAAAACCATGTATCAGGTCGGCCATCGTCACCACCGCCAGAATATCCGCCCAATAGGCTGAAGGCGCAATGCCAAGCACAGCTTCAATATAAAGGCTGGCTGTCCAGAACGCGCTGACAGTGGCGATGGCGACAAGAATAGGCAGGCCAAAAAGCAGGGCAACCAAAGCGGGCGCGACAACAAAGCGTATTGGTGATATGCCCATGACCTTTAGCGCGTCAAGTTCACCATTAAGCTGCATTGACCCGACCCGGCTTGTCAGTTGCGATCCGGATCGTCCCGCAACGATAATGCCGGTGATAAGCGGCGCAAATTCTCTTGGAATTGACAAAGCCAGACCAAAAGTCACCTGGCTTTCAGCACCAAAGATACGAAGTGAATGCACCCCTTGAACCGACAGCATAATGCCAATGGTTGCGGCCATCAAAATAACGACTGGCAAGGCGTCTATACCACTTGCTCTTATATCGCTAACCACATGCCGCAAGCGCACAGGTTGCCCATACCGAAATCCAGCAAATAATAACGTCACAGCAATGCTGAAAACCCGTGCAATAAAACCGGTAAAAGCCACAAAGTTTAGGGCTGGTGCGCCTATGCTGGTAAGATGGTGATTAATTTTTTTGTTGATGTGCACAAGCCGATAATCCCAAAAAATAACTTTTATAAATTAGGATTAATTAATTAAATGGCGGGAACAAAATCTGAATAGGTTTGCTCTTTTTTTTGCATTTGCGGTAAATATAGCTGTTTTTGTTGTTTATGGCGGAAATTTGGAATAATCTAATGCTCATTACACATAACGATTGTAAATATGTCGTTTATGTTTTGTGGGGCTAGAACTTTGGTTCAGCTATTCAGATGTGCTTATTTCAGCGCGTGTAACCATTGTTGGTTAAATGTGCCCCGGGGGATTAATATTGACTAACCAGACATCACAGGTTGGCAAAGTGGTATTTATTAGCAATATCAAAGGCGGCGTAGGTAAAAGCACGATCGCTGTTTATCTCACTGATTATTTGCGTCATCGTTTTGCCGAAAATACGGTCATGCTTATTGACACAGACCCGCAGGGGTCTGCCTATGAAATGCTGGAACCCCTTAGTGCTAGCTCCGATATAAAGCTTTTGCCTGTCGGTAATCGCTATGACGGTGTTAACGTGACCACGCTTGACGGCATTTTGCGCCGTATGCTGGTTGAAGAAAACTCCCTGACCATTGTCGATACGGGTGCAGGCAAGATGGGTGACATCTGGCAGATGGCGATGATGTGCAATACCATGATTGTGCCAACATCAATGTCATGGACCGATTTGCGCCCGACAATCGAATTCATCAAGGAAATTGACCAGCGCAAAGAAGATTTTGGCCGTTTGACTCCGCATGTAGTTGTCATTCCCAATCGTACATCGCCAAGCCAGCGTAATTTCAATGTGCTGTCAGAAGCCTTGCAGGAAGTAAATGCGATCATGGCACCACCAATTTCGGATTTGTCTGCGGCGCGGTCTCGAAGCGCGAACTTTGGCGGCATGAAAGCGGTTGAGGGCACGCGCTTTCACAGCGAAATCGAACGCCTTGGTGAATTCATTGTTGATTACGTTCTCAGTGGTGAACTGGATCGTATCTATAAAGTATAACTTACCTGCCTTTTGCTTGTAACACCGTCATAATAAGCCGGGACCATGTCTCAAGCTAGACGGGCATGGTAAACTCTGACACATTTATACAGTCGCATGTTGCGGTGGTTATCTGGGGTTCATCATTGCTGGCACATCTTAATTCATTACGCGCGCGTCCTGAAGTCTTGTTGATGGTATTTGCCGCGGCGATGCCTGTCTCATTTCTGTCTTGGTCTTTACTGCTTAATAATTTCACCATCGAGGTGGCGTCTTTTACTGGACGCGAAATCGGTATCCTCCAATCGCTTCGCGAGGTGCCGGGTTTTCTGTCATTTCTGGTTGTCTATATCCTTCTTGTTATTGCCGAACAAAGACTGGCCTTTCTATCGCTTGTCTTATTGGGTGTTGGTGTGGCGATCACGGGGTATTTTCCAACGGCAATCGGGCTTTATATCACGACTATCGTGTCATCTATTGGCTTTCATTATTATGAAACCTGTAATCAGTCGCTTGCCTTGCAATGGTTGGACAAAAAGACCGCGCCAGCTGTTCTGGGACGTATTTATGGTGTCGGTGCTACCGCTCAGGTTCTAACACTGGGTTCGATTTTCATTGTCTATTTCATCGCCAGCGGACAGGTGTCATGGACATTCCTTGCCGATTCAACAGGTCTTGTCACATCGAATAACACCTATAACATGATCTATGTGGCCACTGGTATGCTCACGGCCATTATGGCGCTTGCCGCTTGGGTGATCTTTCCGCATTTCCCCGAAAAGGTGCGCCAGACGCGCCGGATTGTTTTGCGCCGTCAATACTGGCTTTATTATGGTCTGACCTTTCTAGCAGGTGCGCGACGGCAGATTTTTCTGGTTTTCGCTGGCTTCCTCATGGTCGAAAAATTTGAATATTCGCTGATTCAGGTAACAGCACTGTTTTTGCTAAACGCAGTTTTCAATATCTGGTTTGCGCCTATCGTTGGCCGTTTGATTGGCCGTATTGGCGAACGGGCGGCGCTAGTATTTGAATATGTTGGTCTAGTGTGCGTGTTTGTTGCTTATGCCTTTGTTGAAAATGGCACCATCGCCGCTGGTCTTTATGTGGTGGACCACATGTTTTTTGCCTTTGCCATTGCCATCAAAACCTATTTTCAGAAAATCGGTGATCCGGCTGATATGGCAAGCACTGCCAGCGTTGCCTTTACCATCAATCATATTGCGGCAGTTGTAGTCCCGATCAGCTTTGGGTTTTTGTGGCTGACCATGCCCGAAGCGGTGTTTTTGGCGGGGGCTGGCATGGCTGCATTGTCGCTTATTCTATCGCTGAATGTGCCGCGCCATCCTGATGCTGGTAATGAGGTTATCCTTGGCCCACGTGGTCCAAGTCTGGCACCAGCGTCACAACCTGCCGAATAAGTTTACCACCCCTTAAATAGCTGTTCTGATAGCTCTTCGGGTTATGCACTCAATTCGCGTGCGACCCATTTATGGAAATGATAAGTGGATTCGTCCATGACCGCAGAAAATTTGCCGCCATCATAGGCAGGCGCGCGGCGTCCCTTTTGCATGCCTTCGACAACCGATATATCTTCGGCAAAGACAGCGCGCCACATGCGGGCGTTATTGGCACGCATCTCGGCATATTCATCACCTAGCGCTACCGGATCGGTATAATACAGCTCAATCTGTTCATGTGTGCGACCTGTACCATCAGGTGTCAGCAATATATTGAAGTAATGATCCTTATGAACGCCAAGCAGGACATTAGGAAACAAAGCCACATATTCCGCGCCTGTATCCCATTTTGACGATAACTTTTCGAATGTCGGAAAGCGTGCGCCAGTGTCGGATACTTGGGGCGCATAGACCGTTGTGCCTTGCCCCGCATAGTTATCATGATCAAGAATATTGTAATGATCTTCCAGCCGCGAATAGCTATTCAGGGCAGGGTGGATGAACGGCAAATGATAGGCTTCACAATAATTTTCAACAGCCAGTTTCCAGTTACAGTCCAGATCAAAGCTGAAAGATGAGTCAGCACCACCATGATATATTGGCTGATCGAATTCACGCCAGCGGTCGATCAAATCGGTCATTTGCATGCTGAATTCGGGGGCATCACCGCCCACATTGACAAAGACGATGTCATTCCACACATGCGAACGCACCTTGTTTAGCGAATAATCGCAATGCTGAACACTGTCCAGCGTATCAATATTAGGGCCGCCAATATGTGGGGTCTTGCGCAGATTACCGTCAAGATCATAGCTCCACGCATGATAGGGACAGGTGATCGGGCCACGTAACTGCTGCGGTTCATCAATCAAAATCATGCCGCGATGCCGGCATACATTCTGGAACACATTAATATCACCAGCCTGGGTGCGCACCATAATCATCGGAATGCCTAGGAAACTTAGTGGCTTGATCATACCGACACTGGCTATATCTTTACCAAAGCCGATAGCTGCCCAGTTATTGCGGAATAAGGTGTCCTGTTCATGCTGATACACATTGTCATCAATATAACAGGCATTGGGAAGACCATTAGCGTGCTCTATAGGAGCACTAACATTACTAAGATCAAGCATTGGAACCTCCATTTTTTTATCACTTTGATAAGCCGGACAGAATTTAGGCCATATACTTGTGTCAAACGCCAAGATACGATTGTCTGTTCCAGCTACGGCGTCACAGGTCGCTTTTACGAAAATTGCTGTAATCATGACCGCCACCGCTGACCGAAACCGTGAGATTTATATGACCAAACGCCCTTTTGTTTTTACCCCGCAAACCATTCACAGCCATCTGGATGAACGGTTTTACCGTATTGTAAAGCCAGCGTCTTTTCCCGATCATATTATCCGCTACCGCAATCAGGATGCTGCCAGTTCAGTTGGCCTTGCCGATTTGTCCGATGATGCTTGGCGCGATCATTTTGGGCGGTTTGTACCTTTTGAAGGCAGTTTTCCGGCACCTTTGGCGCTATGTTATCATGGGCATCAATTCGGTCATTATAACCCCGAGCTTGGCGATGGCCGTGGCTTTCTGTTTGCACAGACACGCGCCGCCGATGGTCGGCTTCTTGATATGGGTACAAAGGGGTCGGGCACCACGCCTTTTTCGCGGTCTGCTGATGGCCGCCTGACCTTGAAAGGCGCGGTGCGTGAAATTCTAGCTACCGAGATGTTGCAGGCACTAGGCGTCAATACCTCCAAAACCCTGTCGGTCATTGAAACAGGCGAAGCCCTGACACGTCATGACGAACCGTCGCCAACACGTTCGGCTGTCATGGTGCGTCTATCGCATAGCCATATCCGCATTGGCAGTTTTCAGCGTCTTTCCTATATGGATGATGCCGAAGGGATCGAGATGCTAGCGCGGCATGTGATCCGCCATTATTATGCCGATGACCCGGCGCTTGATCCGGCGGCAGATTTTGACGCGCTGGTTCCGTTATTTCTGGAAAAGGTCGCGGCCTCAATCGCCACTACCGCGGGGCAATGGCTGGCGGCTGGTTTTGTGCATGGCGTGCTGAATACGGATAATTTCAACATAACAGGTGAAAGCTTTGATTATGGACCCTGGCGGTTTTTGCCACATTTTGACCCGGGTCTTGTGGCTGCCTATTTTGATGATATGGGACGCTATGCCTATGGACGTCAGGCGGATGCGGCCTTATGGGCGGTATGCCGCTTGGCAGATTGCTTTGTCCGCTTTGCTTCCAAAGAGACAATCGAAGATAGTTTACGTGGGTTTTTTCCCGAAATGGAAGCCAGTCTGGCTGATCAACTGCAATGGCGGCTGGGTGTCACGCTGAATGACAAAACCGAAGCTCCCACCTTATGTCGGCATCTCTTTACCGCCGCCAAAACAACCAAAGTCGGCTTTGACCAGATATTTCATGATTTATATGGCGGTTCTGACCGTGTTGGCACATATCATGTGGATGACTGGAAACCGGTGCTGGATATACTGGCGGCGTCAAAACCAATTCATGATATGTCGCATCCGCACTTTGCCCGCACTGATGCCGTATCGATGACCATTGACGAGGTAGAGGCGATCTGGGCACCCATTGCCGCGGCTGATGACTGGTCGTTGTTACACCAGAAAATCGACGACGTCAGAGCCATGCGCGCTGCCCTTAAGGGCGATATCCCGACGCATAATCAGTCTTAGGCCAATATCAGATCAGGCCAGCGATGCTTGCATGCCACGATTCATGACTTCGCGCAGGATAAAACTGCTTTCCATCCGCAGAACATGCGGCAAGGCTGATAGATATTCAGAATGAATCCTGCCAAAATCGGCAACGTCGCGCGCCGACACGCGCAAAATATAGTCATTTTCACCGGCAATCAGAAAACAGGCCAGAACCTGTGGAATTTTGGCAACTTCGGCTTCGAATTCGGCCATCATGGCGGCGGATTGCCCATGCAAGGTGATCTGCATAAGCACCAGAACATCATGCCCCAGCTTTGACGCGTCAAGCGCTGCATAATAGCCGGCAATGACGCCTGATTTTTCTAGTTGTGATACGCGCCGCAGACAGGCCGAAGGCGACAGCCCGACTTCGGTCGCCAGCTCAACATTTGAAATACGCGCGT
>NZ_CAXBVX010000044.1:0-15579 GCF_963979125.1 uncultured Candidatus Puniceispirillum sp. | reverse complement strand
TATTGATATCGTATAGGGTGCCTTCTTCAAAACCCCCTGCCGCGCGTAGTAACTCTTCGGCATGTTCGATCCCATCTTCGGTCAGCGACACAGAGTTACTACGCGCGGCAGGTGCTTTTGAAGAAGGCACCCTATACGATATCAATAATGTTGGTTTGCTTCATCATGTCAATCAGGCGTTAAGAGCTCATAAGCTGTTCCAGCTTGATACGCATTATATGCTAAAAGCAGGACTAGTCGTCATTATTGATGAATTTACCGGACGTGCAATGGATGGGCGCCGCTTTTCAGATGGATTGCATCAGGCGATTGAAGCCAAAGAAAAGGTGGAAATTCAGGCCGAAAACCAGACACTGGCCTCAGTTACATTCCAGAATTATTTCCGCATGTATGAAAAGCTGGCAGGCATGACCGGCACCGCCCTGACCGAGGCAGGCGAATTTTCCGAAATTTATAATCTGGACGTAACAGCGATACCGACCAATCGTGATGTGCAACGTATCGATCACGATGACGAAGTCTATCGCACGGGTGAAGAACGGGATGCTGCCGTTATTGATCTGATTACCGATTGCCAGACCCGTGGCCAGCCTGTTTTGGTCGGCACGATCAGCATTGAAAAATCTGAGTCACTGTCAAAAGTTCTGACCAGTAAAAAAATCAAGCACCAGGTTCTAAATGCGCGCTTTCATGAAGAGGAAGCCAAGATTATTGCGCAAGCTGGTGTGCCAGGCGCGGTAACGATTGCTACAAATATGGCAGGTCGTGGTACTGATATTCAACTAGGCGGCAATCTGGACATGCGGATTGCCGATGAGGTTAAACCTGATAGCTCCACAGCAGATAAAGACATAACGGCGATCACCGCCGAGGTTGAAAAGCTGAAAGCCGAGGCACTTGCTGCGGGTGGCCTTTATGTAGTCTGTACCGAACGACATGAATCACGGCGGATTGATAATCAGCTTCGTGGTCGTACTGGTCGTCAGGGTGATCCGGGCGCGTCAAAATTCTTTCTGTCATTGCAGGATGATCTGATGCGTATTTTCGGGTCTGAAAAGCTGGATGGCATGTTGCAAAAGCTGGGGCTTGAAGAAGGTGAGGCGATCATTCACCCCTGGATCAACAAAGCTGTCGAAAAAGCCCAGACCAAAGTCGAAGCGCGCAATTTCGAAATTCGAAAACAGCTATTGAAATATGATGATGTGATGAATGATCAGCGCAGTGTTATTTTTGACCAGCGCAAGGAAATCATGCGTGCCACCGATGTGCAGGAAACTGTCAGCGATATGCGGTATGAGGCTGTATCAACAATTGTTGCCAATGCTATTCCCCAAGGAAGCTATCATGATCAATGGGATGCCGATCAGATGGCTGCCGATGCCCAGCGCGTGCTTGGCTTGAACGTGCCTGCGGCTGATTGGTTTAAAGAAGATGGTATCGCCGAACCTGAAATTGAAGAACGCCTTGCCGAAGAAGCTGATAAATATATGGCCGAAAAAGCGGTACGGCTAGGCCCTGACGTTATGCGGATGGCGGAAAAATCGTTATTGTTGCAGGTGCTGGACCAGCAATGGAAAGAACATTTATTACGCCTTGATCAGTTGCGACAGGGCATTTCGCTTCGTGCCTATGCACAAAAGGATCCGCTTAACGAGTATAAGCGTGAAGCCTTTGGCATGTTCGAACAATTGCTATCGGGCTTGCGTGAAACAACAACGATGGTGCTGGCGCATGTCGAATTACGGCAACCCGATGAAGAAAGCGCGGCGCAAGCTGGGTCAACGCAGACTGAAACTACAGGTAATGCATCGTCTGCTCAAGCGGCCATGCCGTCAGGTAAAGTCGCGCGAAATGCCCCTTGCCCTTGTGGTTCGGGCAAGAAGTATAAACATTGCCATGGCAAAATTTAATTGACTTAATAATTGCTTGATTAAGATTTTGGCATATACCTCAAACTAAATAATAGGCTTAAAATGGATCAGAATATATCTAGACAAGATGAAGATGAATTGGATTTATTTACACTTTTCCAGACAATTTGGGAGGGTAAATGGATTGTCGTGATTTGCACTGCAATGGTCGTGGCAATCACAAGTTTATTTCTTTTTGTTAAAAAGCCAGCCTATGAAGGGCATTTGTTAATACGAACTCCAAGCTTAGACACTATGTCTAGTTTTGAACAAATCAACAGATTTGCTACTAATGGCAAAGCAATTGTTTCTGATGGGCAGATAATAGGTTTTGAAGACAACTTATTAGTTGAGATAACGCCTAAAGAAATAATTGAGGTGTTTGTTGACGAGTTTAATAATTACAGCGCACTTTATGAAGCCATCAAACAACATTCATCAGACTATGCTGAATTTGAAGGAAGCGGTGAGGAACGCACTTTGCTTCTTTTTCGATGGACAAATGATTATGAGCTTACCAAAATAGTTAATAAATCAGCAGGTGAAGCAAACACCTATCAACTCTCATTCGTTACCAGAAATATTGACGAGACCAAACAAATTATTGACCTTACGTTATCAAAAGTTTCTGCCAATACGAACCTGTCACTTTTAAGGTACCTTCATAGCATTTCTGATGCCGCCAAACAAAAATCATTTGACAAAATATCCCAGCTGGAAAACGAGATTTTATCAAGAAAAAAAATTCTGCTGATAGGCCATAATCAAAAAATTCATTTCTTGACTGAACAGTCAACAATAGCACGAGCACTAAATTTAAAAGAAAATATGCAAAATGCAGGTACTTTGGCCATGAGTGACAAAGCGTCCATGGCTGTTTTTGCTGACGCACCTTATTATTTGCGAGGGTACGAGGCTATAGATAGAGAGTTAGAACAGCTTCAAACAAAAGATGAAAAAAACATATATTTTGCCGATGAAAAATATGTCGAATTAATTGAAAAACTGGAAAATCAAAAAACCGATTTGCAATATGTAGAGTTTGACGCCGCTATAAAAAAACTACCCTTAAATAAAACAGATAGGTTAGTGCGCTATAATCCGCTGCTTATCGAATTTGAGGTCATGACCAAAAGAAGATTAATTTTGGCACTATCTTTGATCTTTGGAGTTATTGCAGGAGCCATGTTTGTTTTGTTACGTCATGGTTACAGGCAACATCAGGCTAAGGTGACGTCATAATGTTAGCAAACTGCCTTTGATTTATGCGAGGTCAAGTGAATGATAAAATATCAATTGATCTGTGAAAACGCACATAGCTTTGAAGGCTGGTTCCAGAATGCGGTTGCTTATAATGATCAATCCGCGTCAGGTTCCATCGCATGTCCAGTTTGCGAAATCACGTCGGTTAAAAAGGCACTGATGACGCCTAGTCTTGCTAGCCCAAAAATGCGCAAGACGTCAGAACCGCTTGCTCCGCCGATTGCTGATGCAAAAAAGACGGATGTTTCAATGCCAACAGCCGAAATAGGTAAGTCAACAGCAGGATCCACAATGCCGCCTTTTGGCATGTCGGCGGCTGTAAAAAGCGCGGGGAATGCGTCCGAAAAAATGCCCGAAAAAATGCCTGAAAAGGTCGTTGAGCAGATGGCCGAAATGATGTCTGAGCTTCGCCAGTTGCAACGGAAAATCCGCAGCGAATGTCGCGATGTTGGTAATGACTTTGCCGAAGAAGCCCGCAAGATGCATTATGGAGAAGCCGAGCCAGAAGGCATTTATGGCCATGCGACAGCCGAACAACGCGCTGAGCTTGACGATGAAGGCATCGATATTGTCGAAATGCCGCTCTTGCCTCTGGATAACTAGCGCGACGCGCACGTTTATGGAATCAGATTGCTGTCCGGCGGTTAATGACCGGCATATTAGCGCTTGTTACGCATCCAGCTTCCGCTGATGCCATAATTGATAGCAAGGCTTGCAACCCGGCTAAAGCCGCCTAGGCGCGGAGCAAAGCCAGTCGCATCATCCAGTAAAATACCAACCTTGGCGAATTCGGACCGTAACTCGGCTGGCTTGACGAATTTCTTTGGGTCATGCGTACCAGCCGGAACAATACGCACAATATATTCGAGCGCATATTTGGCAAAGGCGATAGCAGGCAAGGTACGGTTGATGGTTGTCAGAACAACCACCCCGTCATCGGCAAGCATATTGGCAATAGCAGTGGCAAAGATGTTCCGGTCAGCAACATGCTCGATTACCTCAGAAGCATAGATAACGTCAAAAGTGGCACCACGTGCTGCCAACGCCTCGGCGCTTTCGCAATGATAGGTGATATTCAACGCGCTGGTTTTGGCATGCGTGCGTGCAGCATCGATTGCTTCGCTGGTTACATCAATGCCAGTTACAATGCCGCCAAGACGCGCCATCGGTTCGGCCAGCAAACCGCCACCACAGCCAATATCAAGAATGCGTAAATTCTGTAGTGGTTTTTGATCTGGTAAAGTGCCTTTGATCCGGCGAATGGCGTCGGTGATATACTCCACGCGGATCGGTGTAAAACTATGCAAAGGGCGCATCGGCCCTTTCATATCCCACCATTTGTCGGACAAGGCGGCAAAGTTATCTATTTCTTTTTGATCAATAGTGGACTGCATTGACTTGCCCCGAAGCGAAGTAGTCGTTAAGACTGCGGTAAAAATAATAAACCATTAGCTAGATAACATACATCAATGGCACGTATTGTTCAAAAATTCGGTGGTACTTCGGTGGGCGACCTTGATCGCATCCGCAATGTCGCCAAAAGAGTGAAAAGCGAAGTCGATGCGGGCCATGAGGTCGCGGTCGTTGTTTCCGCTATGTCCGGAACCACAAATCAGCTGGTGCAATGGGCATCCGAAATTGGCCCCATGCATGATGCGCGTGAATATGATACGATTGTCGCCACGGGTGAACAGGTCACCGTTGGCCTGTTATCGATTGCGTTGCAGAATATTGGCATTGATGCTCGTTCATGGCTTGGCTGGCAAATTCCAATCAGAACCGACAATCTGCATGGATCTGCCCGCATCGACGAAATTGACAGTTCAAAAATGCGCGCGCGTCTGGCGCAGGGGCAGGTCGCTGTTGTCGCCGGATTTCAGGGGATTGGCCCGGATGGTCGCATCACGACGCTTGGCCGCGGTGGTTCGGATACATCGGCGGTGGCACTGGCGGCAGCGCTTGATGCAGACCGTTGTGATATTTACACGGATGTTGACGGCGTTTACACGACGGATCCGCGAATCGCGCCAAAAGCGAAGAAATTAGACAGCATTACCTTCGAAGAAATGCTTGAAATGGCCTCTTTGGGCGCAAAAGTACTACAAACACGTTCGGTGGCGATGGCCATGCGCCATAATGTCAATTTGCAGGTTCGATCCAGCTTTTCTGACATGCCGGGCACATTTGTCGTTGATGAGGATTCAGTCATGGAAAAAGAAACTATAAGCGGTATAGCCTACGCACCAGATGAAGCAAAGATCACCATTATTGGCTTGCCCGACGAACCTGGAATCGCGGCCAGTGTTTTTGGTGAGTTGGCACAAAACCATGTGAATGTTGACATGATCGTGCAAAGCGCATCAAGCCAGAGTCAGCGCACCGATATTACTTTTTCACTTGGACAAGCTGACTTGAAAAAGGCTGTTGAAATCATTGAAAAAAGCAAAGAAAACCTTAAATTCAATGACATCAATTACTCAGAAAATGTGACCAAAATCTCGGTTGTTGGAATGGCGATGCGGTCACAGCCAGGCGTTGCCAAAACAATGTTCGAAACGCTTGCCGAAAAAGGCATTAATCTTGCGGTTATTTCGACGTCAGAAATTAAAATATCTGTTTTGATTGATTCTGAATACACGGAACTTGCCGTACGAAGTTTGCATTCGGCATTTGGTCTCGACGATGAAGGATAGCACGTCAGACATAGGTGTTTAGTGTTTAGTTAGTTGGCGTGTGAAACCGTATTTTTGGATCAGCATTAGAGCGTAACGACAAGTTTTTAATGCGCTTTTTCTGATCTGAAACATCTTTTAATTGGACATCTGTGTTTTTTATGTTCAATTTATCTTATGTAAACCGAGCCGCAAGCTTAAATTATCAGGTTATACCAATGGTAGACAGTAATATTACAGAGATTAGTGAAACCTCGTTAGCAAGCACTCTTTTGACTATTGGTGTCCAGTTGCGCGCAGCGCGCAAAGAAACGGGACGAAGTGTAGCCGATGTCGCGAATGAACTTCGGATCAATGCGGGTTATCTGAACGCTATTGAAAAAGGTGAACTCGACGACTTGCCATCATCTACCTATGTGGCAGGATTTTTGCGCAGTTATGGAAATCTTGTCGGCTTTGATGGTAATCAGCTGGCGCGCACTTATCTAGGACGTGTCGATGATGCTGATCGGCAGCCGACTTATTCATTTCCACAGAATAATGTAAAACCGCAACGTTCTGGGGCGCTGATCGCTTCGATTACCGTTGTTCTGGCGGTAGCTGGTTATGCTGGCTGGTACTGGACTGAAACCAAATCAGACAAGTCGGATGATGGCATGGCCATTGTGGCAACAGCACCTGTGACATCTGAATCTGGCCCAGGTGTGGCTGGTATTGGCACCCCCGCCCTTATCGAGCCTGATGGCGCGGCACAAAGCGTTTTTGTCGAAGGGCAGGATGAAAAACTCTCGGTGACTGAAATTGGCACCCCAAATCCTCCGGCTGATGAACAGCCTCTGATCGAACCCTTAGCTGACGTGATGGTTCCCGCAATACCTAAGGCCGGAAATAATGTCGAAGCCGATAGCGTGATGGTGGCAATGGATCCGGTTGTGACAGCATCAGTGTCAAATGAAGCGGTTATCAAAACCGAAACACCACCTGTCACTCCCGTCACTCCCGTCACTGTGGAAACAGCAGATACACAAATCGCGTCAAATGATGCCGCTGTATCAACAGATGACGATAGCACCATCTTGCTTGAAGATGACGCAAGCAATGTCAGCCAAAGTTCGGCTGTCGCCAACCAACGCGATCCAATGCAGGAAATTACGATCCGCGCAACTGGGTCTAGCTGGGTCGAAATCATCCGCAACAATGGCGAAGAAGTCATGACGCAGCTTATGCGCAATGGTGATACCTATGTCGTGGATGGTGCGGAAAATCTTTATCTTTCCACAGGTAATGCTGGTGGTATTGAATTTATCATTAGTGGTGATGATGCGATTTCTGCTGGTGCCATTGGTGAGATTGTTCGCGATCTTCCCCTTACGGTCGATAAGCTACGCGCCCGCCTGTAGGTTGCCGCATATTAATTACACATATTCTTTTAGCTGGTGACGCGTCTTAGGATAGCGAACCAACTGGCCGTGCGGACTTGTCACTGGCAATAGGCTGGCTAAACGGCTATAGACATAACATTATTTGATTGCTGACCATTTGCATATGGTTGTGTAGAATATTTACTCTAGCTGGAGATATGTTTTGTCTAGTGCCTATCGCCCATATCGTTCGATTGATCGCCGCACATGTCGTCAGATCATGGTAGGAAATGTGCCAGTTGGTGGTGATGCCCCCATCTCGGTGCAAACCATGACAAATAGTCTGACAACGGATGTTGCGGCAACACGGGCGCAGATTGATGCAGCGGCTGAGGCTGGCGCTGATATTGTGCGTGTATCCTGCCCTGACGAGGCCAGCACTGTTGCCCTGAAAGAAATTTGCGCAGGTAGTCCGGTACCTATTGTCGCTGACATTCATTTTCATTATCGCCGTGCTATTGAGGCTGCCGCTGCAGGTGCCGCCTGTTTGCGGATCAACCCCGGCAATATCGGGAATGAAGATCGCGTTCGCGAAGTGATTAAAGCGGCGCGAGATCATGGCTGTTCGATGCGGATTGGTGTGAATGCGGGCTCGCTGGAAAAGCATCTGCTTGAAAAATATGCTGAACCTTGTCCTGAAGCGCTAGTTGAATCGGCACTCGATCATGCACGTATTTTACAGGATAATGATTTTCACGAATTTAAAATCTCGGTAAAGGCGTCGGATGTATTTCTGGCAGTTGCCGCCTATCAACAGCTTGCCGATGCCATTGATTGTCCGCTTCACATCGGCATTACCGAGGCAGGCGGATTACGGGCGGGAACGATAAAGTCAGCCATTGGCCTTGGTAATCTGTTATGGGCAGGCATTGGTGATACGGTTCGCGTGTCGCTGTCAGCTGATCCGACTGAAGAAGTCAAAGCAGCTTATGAAATGCTGAAATCGCTAGGCCTTCGGCGGCGAGGGGTAACGGTTATTTCTTGCCCATCATGTGCGCGCCAGCAATTTGACGTGATCAAGACAGTCGAAGTGATCGAAGACCGGCTTGCACATATTGATCTGCCAATCTCGGTTTCGATTATCGGCTGTGTCGTTAATGGCCCAGGTGAAGCCCGTGAAACAGATATTGGCCTGACTGGTGGTGGCAAGGATACGCATCAGATATATGTTTCGGGTATGGCTGACCACCGTTTGTCGAATGGTGATATTGTCGAACATGTGGTCGAAATGGTCGAGGCCAAAGCCGAAGCTATCCGCGCCGCTCAGGTTGCCGAAGCTAGTGATCTACAGACACCCATAAAAATGAAAGCCTGAATCATGTCGAAACTTCAGCCTGTACGCGGCACGTCTGATCTTCTGCCTGTCGATATGGCAGGGCATCGTTTTGTAGTCGATAACGCACGCAACGCCAGCGCGCAATATGGCTTTCAGGAAATGGCTACGCCGATTTTTGAATTTACCGAGGTGTTTTCAAAGCCGCTAGGCACCAGTAGTGACGTGGTGACAAAAGAGACCTATTCTTTTGAAGATCGTGGCGGTGAACGGATCACCTTGCGTCCCGAAAATACCGCAGGCGTTGTCCGTGCCATGATTTCGGGTGGTTTGACGCAAAGCTTGCCATTAAAATTTTTCTATGCAGGCCCCATGTTTCGTTATGAACGCCCACAAAAAGGGCGGATGCGTCAATTCCATCAGATCGGTATTGAATATCTAGGCCCGACTGACGCGTTGGCTGATGCAGAAATCATTGCCTGTGGTGCGCGTGTACTGGCCGATATTGGCGTGCTTGATAAATGTGTTCTGCATCTCAATTCACTTGGTGATACCGAAAGCCGCCTTGCCTATCGTGCGGCACTTGTGGATTATCTTGGCGGCCATGAAGCTGCTTTGTCTGACGACAGCAAACAACGTCTTGCGGTTAATCCACTTCGTATTCTTGATTCAAAAGATGCTGGTGATCGGGCAATTATTGCCGATGCGCCGCGTTTGCAGGATCATTTGAATGATCAGTCTAAAGCGCATTTTGCAACATTGACAGCTGCGCTTGATGCGGCGTCTATCGCCTGGAAATTTGATCCGCTGCTTGTGCGGGGGCTGGATTATTATTGTCATACAGCTTTTGAATTTATCACTGATGCGCTGGGTGCCCAAGGCACGGTTCTTGGTGGTGGTCGTTATGATGGGCTGTCAGAAATGCTTGGCGGTCCCGCGATTGCGGGTGTTGGCTGGGCTGGTGGTATTGAGCGGCTTGCTATGCTGGCCGCAGGTGGCATGGTTGCGGTTCCCCAACTGGCTGTTGTCGCGGCAGATAACGATAGCGATCAGCATGCTTTTAAGCTGGCTGAGCAATTACGTGATGCAGGATTTAGCGTTGATTTACCTACAGCAGGCAATATGGGTAAGAAAATGAAGAAACTAGACAAAGCGGGTATCAACATTGCCGTCATTATGGGTGGTGATGAAGTTGAACGCGGTGTCGTTCAGCTACGTAATCTTAGTGATGGATCACAAGATGAAGTGGCACGAGATGCGCTTGTAAGTGCGTTATCTTCCATCATTAGCCATGCAGGCAACAACGTCGATCAATAATATAGTTAGGGGATCAAGGGTATGAGCCTAGACTCAACCATGGATAGGGTGTTGGCGCGTCGCACCGAAGTCGAAAATATTCTGAATGATGCCGCATCACTTTCGGTTGACGAGATGGCAAATTTTGCCCGCGAGCTATCCGAATTGCGGCCAGTTTGCGAACAGATCGAACTTGTCCAGCGCTTAACAGGCGAGCTTAGCGATGCCGCAGTGATGGTTGATGAAGCTGGTGATGATCCAGATATGCTGGAAATGGCGCGCCTTGAAATGCAGGAATTGCAGGCGCAAATTCCGGATGAACAGCAAAAACTACAATTATTGCTTTTACCAAAAGACCGTGATGATGCGCGTAATGCCATCCTAGAAGTGCGGGCGGGCACCGGTGGTGATGAAGCTGCGTTATTCGCGTCAGATTTGTTTGGGATGTATCAGCGGTTTTCGGCCAAATATGGTTGGAAATTCGAAGTGATGGAAGTGTCTGAAACAGGTATCGGTGGTTACAAGGAAGCTACCGCGACAATCACTGGATCAGACGTGTTTGCACGGTTGAAATTCGAGTCCGGTGTGCATCGTGTGCAAAGGGTGCCCGAAACTGAAACTGGTGGTCGCATCCATACGTCGGCAGCCACCGTGGCGGTTTTACCCGAAGCCGAAGATGTTGATGTCGAAGTCATAGAAAGTGATCTGCGGATTGATGTGTTCCGTGCGTCGGGTCCAGGGGGGCAGTCGGTGAATACCACCGACTCGGCAGTGCGGATTACGCATATGCCAACGGGTATTGTGGTCAGCCAGCAGGATGAAAAATCTCAACATAAGAACCGCGCCAAAGCGATGAAAATTCTGCGCGCGCGTCTTTATGACGCCGAGCGTGCCCGTGTTCAGGCAGAGCGAGCAGCAGATCGTAAAGGTCAGGTTGGCTCAGGCGATCGCTCGGAACGCATCCGTACCTATAATTTTCCGCAAGGACGGGTAACTGACCATCGCATTAACCTGACCTTGTACAAGCTTGACCGTGTTATTGCAGGTGAGGCACTGGATGAAGTCATCGACGCATTGATATCCGAAGATCAGGCACGCCGCCTTGCCGAAGGCACCTAAGGAACGTCGATCAATAGCTAGACTTTAGGCGTATTAAAGTGATGATTAAGCAGGATGCACGCAAAATTTTACGGGATGTTGCCGCCACTTTGAAAGCGGCATCAATTGCCAGCCCGCAACAGGATGCACGGCTTTTGCTGGCCGCGGCAATGCGTCGTAATGATGCGGTTCTGCCGCATGAAACAATTTCCTTTGGGGATGCGGAAAATACGCAATTGCAAAAGCTGGTTGCGCGGCGCATTGCCCGCGAGCCGGTGAGCCGCATCCGTGGATGGCGTGAATTCTGGTCACTTCGTTTTGCTTTGTCATCTGCAACGCTTGATCCGCGCCCCGATAGTGAAATTATTGTGGCAACAGCAATCGCGGCGGCGAAAGCGCAAATCGCAACGAATTCTGAAAAACAACACAAGCTTCTTGATCTTGGGACAGGAAGCGGCTGTCTTTTACTTGCCTGCCTTAGCGAGTTACCGCATGCCAAAGGGGTTGGGCTAGATATTAGCGAAGCCGCTCTTGCAACAGCCAGCGATAATGCAACAGCCCTTGGTCTTTCAGATCAAAGCGACTTTCACCAGCATAGTTTTATGAATGATGTTTCACAATTCGGATCATTCGATATTGTTTTGTGTAATCCGCCTTATATTCCGGCAGGTGATATTGCTGGTCTGGAACCCGAAGTGGCCAGCTATGAACCGATGCTGGCACTTGATGGGGGCGCGGATGGGCTGAATTGTTGGCGTGGCATCATGGCTGTGGTGCCACATTGTCTGCAAGCTGATGGTTGTCTGGTGGTTGAAATTGGGTCAGGTCAGGAAAATGATGTAATCCGACTTGCCGAAAAGGCAAATATGGACTGCGTTGAAACGCATAAAGATCTTGCCGGAATTACCCGATGTTTGGTGTTTAAATTAAAAAATTAGCGAAATGTATTATTTTGCTTGAAATTGATCACTACCCATGACTATTGTCTATTAACCGCAACGGTAAAGGCAATGCCTTTCGTTAGCACATACCCAGATAAACGTCCGTCTGCTTAACTTCGGTTTAAGGCCGATTTATACCCAAGACTGCTTTTAACTGACCCACTTCTTACAGAATAATAAGTTGGTATTTAATTAATGAGACAACCCCAGAATGCAAAGCGCGGTCGTGGCCGTGGTCGTCGAGGTAACGGCGGCGGCGGCAATCATGTGCCTAATCGTAACACGTCGTATGAGTCGAATGGTTCTGACGTCAAGCTACGTGGCAATGCCCAACAGCTTAATGAAAAATATATAGCGTTAGCCCATGATGCGTCGTCATCCGGAGAGCGTATTGCTGCCGAGGCCTATTCCCAATTTGCCGATCATTATTTCCGCCTGCATCAAGCAGCGGTTGGCGCGGCAGAGACAAAACGTCAGCAGGAACAGGCCGCCCAAGTAGCAAATGGCATTGATACGGACGCTCAATCCGATAAAGGCAACGATGATGCGGATAAAGCAACGTCGGCTGATAGTCCGGCGCCAGTATCTGATGATGTGAAAACCCCAAAAACAGCCAGCAATGGTCAGCGCAAGCCCCGCGTTAAGCCGACGGAAGAAGACACATCCTCCTTGTCGCCAGCGCAACTTGCCGAAGCGGTTCAGGATGAACAGGATAATAAAAAGGTTGCCAGCTAGGCTGATAACCGCCTTGCCCTGTGATGGAATGATTATAGAACGGTGATCTGGTCACCTGTTCTGACTATGCCTGATGACAGGATTTCAGCAAAAACACCCAGATCGGTATGGCCGAATTTTTCGCGCATTATAGATAATGTATCTTTGCCGCGCGCGGCGGTTACGGGATCAACATTAATCGCCGCGCAACGACCCACAGGTGCAACGATCCGCAGTTGTGCCGAGCCAATCATAATGTCCTTACCTATCAATGATATTTCACTAAAGGCACTGTCGGTCTTGATCATCATGTTCAGCCGAAACCGGCGCGCATCTGGAAAGGTGTTGGTTGCGTCGGCATAGGCTTCGATCGATGCTGTGCCCCCAAGCGTGATCCATGGCGCGTTAGTATCGGTAAATGCCTGAGTGTCCACGCGCACGACTTTGGGCGTACCGTGCAGGCGTCCGGGCATATGTTCATTCATATAAGAAGAGAAAAAGGCTTCAACTGCCGCCACGCCATTTACATCATCCAGATCAGCCCGAAGCAATGATGTGCCATCTTTGCTGATAAGCATATGATTGTTTTTCACGACACAGGATAATGCGGCCAGCGCTTCATGTGACATTAATTGCAGAAAGTGCGCTTTTTTAAACCATGTACCCGCTGGGCTATTGGCGACTTTGTCGCCCCCAATTGAAATCGCATAGCGTCGATCACCATCTATTGGCTGTCCTGGTGTAAGCGTTGTTTTGTCAATCTGCTCACCGCTCATCCCTTTTACAGGGTAGCGCCATAATGATTCGATAAACATCAAGGCGCGTCATCAAGGGCAGACATAAGGTCATTTTGCGCAAATTGCGTACCGCCACGTGATAAAACTTCGGCATTCACAATATCAACCTGCTTTAAAAATGTTGGCAGATAAGCCTCGTCAAGGCGGGTGCCGGTTGGCAGTCGAACCGTGACTGGATTGACCTGTCTTTTGTTCACAAGAATCTCATAATGCAAGTGCGGGCCTGTTGATCGCCCTGTTGAACCCACATAACCGATGATCTGTCCTTGCTGGACTCGCGATCCAGATCTGACACCACGGGCGATGGATTTCATATGGGCATAGGCCGTATCATAGGTGCTGTTATGCCTGATGCGAACATAGCGTCCATACGAGCCGCGCCACCCAGCCTCGCGGATAACCCCCGAACCAGCAGCGATAATAGGTGTGCCGGTTGGTGCGGCAAAATCCACACCTTTATGCATGGCTGTATAACCACTGACTGGATGTTTACGTTTGCCAAAGGATGATGACAGGCGTGCGCCAGAAATAGGCGTGCGTATAAGCGTGCGTGCGGCCGAGGCACCATTCTTGTCGAACCAGCCAATACCGGCGTCGCTATTTTCATAGCGATAGAAAGCAAGCTGGTTCCCCGACAATTTCAAACCGGCATAATGCAATTTTGTGCTAACGGCATTTCCGGTGATCTGATCATAGGATGTTTCATATAATAATTCGAATACATCGCCAGTGCGAATTTCACGTTGAAAATCGACCGAAAAGCCCATAACGCGCACATATTCATTAAAGGCGGCATCTGGTACGCCCGCCGTTATGGTGGATTTATAGATTGATCCATCGATAACGCCATTTGCAAAAGTCAGATAAGTATCGACAGGGCGTATTGCCCGAATCGCAATCCAGCCACTTTCGGGATCTTTAAGGGCATAAATGTCGCGTCCGTCACGGGTTGTGAAGCGATAACCAAGGTTGCTGATGGTGATTTTCATGCCCACTGGCAGGCTTCGCAGACTTGTTCGGGTTTGAATCGCCGTTACCGAATTGGCAATATCGGTGTTTGAGTATCCAGCGCGGCGCAAAACATTGGCTAAGCCATCGCCTGATTTAAGCTGATAATCGGCTTCTTTGTCGCTTTCTTGACCAGTCTGTGTGCGAATCATGTCACTAAGACGTGCTGTAGAAACTGGAAAAATGCTTTCCAGTGATGGTTTTGGTTGCGGCAGTTCAATAGTTACTGATTCTGTACCATAGGATAGGGCTTTGTCTGGGCGGGACGTGGGAATCGCAAAAGAGGCCTGATGAACAGGCACCATTGCGCCGCCAAGCATGGTTTCGTCAGGATTATTAATAACAGCGTTATTGACGTTGGCCGCATGCGCGACTGAACCAAACCCAAGGGACAGCATATCACCTACGATAAAAGAAACTGTCAGTGCTATGCCCGCAAGCAAGCGTCGAGATATTAAGTTTTGGCGTACTGGCATATGTACTAACATCTTCTATCTATTCAAGATTAGTCTGTTATCCACAGGTTCCGCGTATAATTAGCGAATCTACGGAAACAGTCAATCATTTGCTTATTACAAAAAGCGTGGAACATAATATTCAGCTAAATAATGGCAAAAAAACAACATAATCTTGGAAAAAAGGTATCGGCCTGACCACAGGATATTACCCTAGGTTAAATTTAAATATGTGAAGTTGTTTTTTTCTACCCCATATCGCGTTAAGTCTGCTATAAAGAGATAAGTCGAATGAAAAGCCAAGAATAGGTCTGACCAAACGCCTTCAAAGGCTGATTTTCAGGCAGATAATCAAGAAAAAACGGTCTTTCGGCAAAAAAGTTAACAAAGACGCATTTTAGGGGTGGACAGGTCGCCGAGACCTGCATATAACCCGCCCTCGTTGAGCCGTTTCGGCCAACATAACTGCCTCGCCAGCTTTGTGCTGACCGGCAGTCGCTGTTTGAAAAAGTTGGAAGCATTTTGGAAGAGATTCGCGGGCGGCGGTACGTGATAACGTGTCGTTCTTTGTGATATAATATATGTCAGCCTGTTGAATTTCATAAACGCTAATTTTGAACAAAAATTAATGAACATGGATTAAATAGGCGGGCTATGTTCACGGATTTATCCGTTGAACCAGTCTAACCTAAGAGTTTGATCCTGGCTCAGAACGAACGCTGGCGGCATGC
>NZ_CAXBVX010000043.1:0-15604 GCF_963979125.1 uncultured Candidatus Puniceispirillum sp. | reverse complement strand
TTGCGATCGGTGATTAGCAGCCTGCGTGAGGCTAATGATATACTCGATCAGCTAGACAGCTCAGATAATGTTGGAATCGCGCTGGATAGCTATGCGGTCTGGTGGGAGCCCGACCTGATGGCGCAGATCAGCCGCGCCGGGAATCGTATCGTCAATTACCATGTTGCTGACTGGTTGGCCGAAACCAGAGATGTGCGACTAGATCGCGGCATGCCAGGCGACGGTATTATTGACCTGCCTACATTACGAAACGCCGTTGAAACAAGCGGATTTAAAGAACCTGTCGAAATTGAAATTTTCTCAGCTCATAACTGGTGGCAGGCTGACCCGCACCATCTTGTCAAAGAAATTCTGACACGCATGAACAAGGATTTCTGATCAACATACAATAAGTTAAAACTATAAAATGATGGTTTTTAATCAATTTTGACAATTTGTTTGGTATATAAGCTATGTTCGCCAAGATAAAAATGTTAGGATTTTATCAATAATTAAGGGAGAAATGCGTGCTTGAACTTAAAAACGTTCATGCTGGCTACGGCAAATTAAAGATTTTACGCGGCATCGACATGAACGTTGAGCGCGGCTCTATCGTTGCGTTACTTGGTGGTAACGGTACCGGTAAATCAACTTTGCTGAAAACAGTTTCTGGTCTTCTGCCTTTGATGGAAGGCCAAATGTTCTTTGACGGTGTCGATATTGCTGCCTTGAAGCCACATGAAAGAATGCGGTTGGGGTTAGTCCAGGTCACTCAGTCTAAAGAAGCCTATCCAGCCATGACGGTTGAGGAAAATCTGGTTCTTGGTGCCTATACGCGCAATGACCGTGCTGGCACCTTGGCCGATCTTGAAAAAGTATATACATTTTTCCCAGTTCTGCGCGAACGTCGCAAACAGCTTTCAGGCACTTTATCAGGTGGTGAAGTGCAAATGCTGGTGATCGGACGCGGCTTGATGGCTAATCCGAAAATGCTGATGCTTGATGAGCCTAGTGCCGCTTTGGCACCCAAAGTTGTGCTAGAGATTTTTGCCAACATCAATAAAATTGCAAAATCCGGTGTAACCATTCTTGTGGTTGAGCAGAATGTGCGTATGGCACTTATCCTTGCCCAGTATGGCTATATCATTCGCGATGGCATCATCATGATGGAAGGTGAAGCCAAGAATTTAATCAACGATCCGGCGGTCAAGGAATCATTCCTCGGTGGATCAGTCGCTAATACGTCAAAAAAGCTGACCGCATAAAGTTAGGGAACTAAAATAACATGGACTTCGATTATAATTCTCTGATGGCTTTCATCATTTTTGGCGTCACGATTGGTGTCGTTTACGGCATTGTCGCATTGGGTATATCGCTGATTTATTCAGGCTTAGACATTGTGCATTTCGCGCATGGTGAAATGTATATGTTTGGCGCGTTTTTTGGTTTGGTTCTGGCAAATAATGTAGGGCTTCCCTATCCGGTCGCATTGATCGGGGCGATGATATTGACGGCAATATTAGGCATGTTTGTTGAACGTGTCTTCTACCGACGATTAACCAGCGCTGGTGGTGGCTATACAGTCGCTGGCATGGGCATGATTATTTGTGGTTTTGGCATGTCTGTCGCGCTTGTAAATGTGGCTTATTTTATCTGGGGTGCCGAGGCCGAGCCATTCCGCGCCAATCTGGATTATATTCCGCGCCTGCAATTTGCTGGTGATATTGAAGTCCCCGAAAGCTATGTATTAACAGCGGTCATTTCTGTTGTATTGATGGCGGCGCTTCATTATTTCCTGCGCCATACAAAGATGGGTCTGGCTGTGCGTGCCGTCGCCCATAACAAAGACATTGCCTATTTGATGGGCATCAATGTACCGCTGATGATTTCACTGATCTTTGGTCTGTCATGCGCGTTGGCCGCAGCGGCCGGGGTGTTGATCGGGCCGATGCAGTCAGTTCAGGTTGAAATGGGCTATCTGATGCTGATGAAGGCATTTGCGGCGGCTGTCGTGGGTGGTTTCGGGTCATTGCCTGGAGCGATCCTTGGCGGCATCATGGTTGGTATTTTCGAAAATCTTGGGGCGGCTTATATATCGCCAAGCCATAAAGATATTTACGCATTTTTGCTTTTGATTCTTGTACTCATGTTCCGCCCTTCGGGACTGTTTGGAATCGAAGCAAAGGTAAAGGCATAGCGAACGGTAAACATTTCGCGCTACGCTACTAAAGAAGGCAAAATGTAATAATTGCTAAAATGGAGGAGAAGATGAATATCATGAAATCAACCTTTGCTAGCTTGCTTGTTGGGGGTGTTGCCCTTGCCAGTACAGCCGCATTTGCTGGTGATATCCGTGTTGGTATCACAATGCGTATGGTCAGTGAGAACGGCCAAAAATACGGTCAGATGATGATGGACGAAATCAAAGCCATCAATGATTCTGGTGGTATCAATGGCAATATGATCAAAGCCACCTTGATGAATGACGAATGTAAGTCAGATAAAGGTGTCGCTAACGCCAATAAGCTTATTTTCCAGGAAAAGGTTCATATGCTTATCGGTTCGACCTGTTCTTCAGTGTCTTTGCCGATTGTTGACGTAACTGCCAAAGCTGGCGTTGCGCAGTTGATCCCGCATTCAACAAATGCAAAAATCACCCAGAAAGGCAGTGAGTGGGTATTCCGCGTTCCTGTGTCTGGCCGTTATTACGGTGGTGTGAACGCCAAATATGTTGGTGACAACATTGGTAAGAAAATTGCTTATATCTGTGCGGCTGATGCGGCATCGGTCAATGACTGTGCTGCCATGCAGGGTCAGATCAAAAAGCAGTTTGGTGCCGAGCCAGCCTATATCGCCAATGTGCAGGAAAAAGAAGTCGATTTCCGTTCACATATGCAGAAAATCAAGTCAATGAATGTTGACGGTATCATGGTTGCTGCATTGGCTGAGACAATGGCACGTGCGCTCATGCAATCATATGAAGCAGGTATTGGTGCAGATGTACGCCGTATCGGTTCATCTTCAGCGTCTAATGCCCCTGTGCCACGGATTGCTGGCGATGCTGTCAAAGGCGTGTTCTTTACAGCTGCCTATGCTGCTGCTGATCAGCGCCCAATTGCTAAATTGTTCAACGCAATGGTTAAAGAAAAGTATGGCATCCACGCACCTGACCATGATTTCTCACAGGCATATGACCTTGTACGGATCATGGAACAAGCTCTGAAAAGCACCGACCTTGGTCTGGACAGCGCATCATTGAAAGCTGACCGTACTGCCATTCGCGATGCGATTGCTGGTGTAAAGAACTATGAAGGTCTGGCATCAGGCCCAATCAGCTTCTGTGCCGCGCCAACACCACAGTGCCGTGACGGTAACAGAACAGCTGTTCTGATCGGTTACACAAAGGGTGGCGAAAACTTTGAAACTGAAGTTCTTGCCCGTGTAACCATGCCTATCGAATTTGGCCTTGAATAGGTCATAGAACACTATGTGAAGCTGGGGCAGACATCCTTGCCCCAGCTTTATCCCTCCCCCTGTGAGATGGACAATTGAACAGATGAATGTCTTTGTTTTAATTATTGAAAAAATTGTAGCATTTGGTGAAACGTTAGCGCGTAAACATCGGCTTCTGCCTTGGGTTCTTGCCTATATCGCGCTCTTGCCATTGCCCTATATTTTAGCATCTTTATTTAGTGAATATTTGATTAATCTGGCCAATCGTGCCTGTCTGTTCATTCTGCTGGCGGTCGGACTGAATATCGTCAAAGGCTTTTGTGGTCAGGTCACAGTTGGCCACATCGGACTCTATGCGATTGGCGCTGTAACCTCGGCAATCTTGGCACTTGAACCAGGCAGTTTTGGCGATACATGGGGCTTTGGCTTGTCGGTTTGGGTAGCGATCCCGATTGCCGTTTTGGTTACCGCGCTTGCTGGCGTAATCGTTGGCTTGCCATCGGTCAGGCTCGAAGGTGCTTATCTGGCACTTGCCACCCTTGGCCTTGGTGAGTCTGTAAGGATTATGATTGCGGTAACACCACAATTGGGATCAAGCACTGGTTTGATGATGATCCCGCCACCAACCATTGGCAGTTTTGTTTTTGAGAGCTTTACCAGCTATTATTATCTGGTTATGACCACCGCCGTTATTGGCATCTATTTTTCATTCTCTATTCTACGCTCGGCAACAGGCCGCGCCTTTCAGGCAATCCGCGAAGACACCATCGCCGCATCGGTCAATGGTATCAATGTGGTCAAATATAAACTGCTCGCCTTTGTGCTGAGCGCGGTTTATGCCGGTCTGGCTGGTGCGTTATTTGCGCATATGCCTCCGGGTTATCTGCATCACAACAATTTCACCATCATCGAAATGGTTACCTTGCTACTGATGGTCGTGCTTGGCGGTATCGGCAATGTATGGGGCGGTGTGATTGGCGCGATTGTTGTCACCATTGCCTATGACCAGACCAAAGATCTGGTGTTCTATTTCATGGATCGTCCCATCATCATCCAGCCAATCGTGTTTGGCCTGTCCATGGTGCTACTGGTACTGTTCATGCCGCGCGGTATTGGGGGTTGGATCGAAGGCTTCCAGCGCAACCGTCGCTTTATCAAACAAAGTGAGGAGCGCTTAGATGGCACTGCTTGAAACGCGTAATCTCAGCAAAAGTTTTGGCGGATTGCAGGCGATCAATGAGGTCAGCCTGAAAGTAGAGCCAAACACTGTTCATGGCCTGATCGGGCCGAACGGTTCGGGCAAATCGACCTTTTTCAATTTGCTGACGGGTGTGTATCAGCCTGATGCTGGCAGCTATATCGAATTTGACGGTATCGACATCACCGACAAACCTGCGCATTTCATTGCTGAACAGGGCTTGTCACGAACTTTCCAGCTTTTACGTCTCTATGGCGAGTTAAGCGTGCTGGACAATGTCATGGTTGGCTATCATCCACATACCAAATACAGCCCATTGGCACCATTTTTCAAAGGTGCCGAAGTGCGCCGTCAGGATGCTATCGTCCGCGATGAAATGATGGAATTGCTGGAATTTATCGGACTGGCGGAACATGCCGAAATTCCGGCGGCTGAACTATCAGGTGGCCAGCGTCGTTTGCTGGCTTTGGGGCGGGCGATTGCAACACGGCCTAAATTGCTGTTGCTTGACGAACCAGGCGCGGGTCTATCTCCGGTCAATGTTGATAATCTGATGGCGACAATCATGACGCTGAAAGAACGCTATAACCTGACCATCGTTGTGGTTGAGCATATTCTGAAAGTCGTGATGAATACCTGTGAAACAGTCAGCGTTCTTGACCATGGTCAGAAAATTTCCGAAGGCACGCCCGAATTTGTAAAAAATGATCCGGCAGTCGTCGAAGCCTATCTGGGACGTGAAATGGCCGATGAGGAAATCCGCGCCGCGATGGGGTGATCTTTACTAGGTTTTTTGCAGATTATCTTGCCCCAGCAACACATGCCTTGGCAAAGTCAATAAAGACGCGGATTTTCTGCGGTACAAATCGGTGCCGCAGATAAAGTGCCGAAACCGTGGCATCCTTGTCCAGCTTAACCGAAGGCAATATTTGCACCAGCTCACCTGATGCCAAGTCAGGTTTGCAATAAATATCGGGCAAAAAACTGATGCCGCCACCTTGCTTGATGGTTTCACGCAACAATACGGGATCATTGACTGGCATCGCTCCAAGGCAATTAAGAAAGCGTCGTGGCGGCGTTGCATTATCATCAAAAAGAACAGGCATTTTACGCAAAAGATAACGCTGTTCACAAAACCGCAAATGCGCCATGATTGACGCGATATCGGGTTTCACCGCGTCAAGCCCGGGATAAGTGGGACTAGCAACCCAGATCAGTTTCGTCCGCATCAACGTCTGACAATAAAGATCCGAATCTTCCTGCACATCTGGCGAAATTGACAGATCAATATGATCTGTCATCAAATTAACCGGATGGCCAACAACGCGGATATCCAGATTTATATCTGGGTAGGCTGCCGTGAATTCGGCCAGCCGACCACCAATGATCTCGCGGCTAAAGGCCATCGGAACCGCCACCGTCAAATTGCCCGAAGGGCGCTTCTGGATACCCGCCAGCGCGGCACTGGCGGCTTCGGCCTGCTCGACAATCATGCTGGCATGTGACAGGAACACCTGCCCCTCGTCAGTCAGGCGTAGATTACGCGTATTACGATCAAACAGGCTAAGGCCAAGCGCCGCTTCAAGTCGGGTGATCGCGCGTGATACCGATGATTTCGGCATACCAAGCTTGCGCGCGGCAAGGCTTATGCCCGCATGTTCAGCAACAGCGACAAAGACAGGAATATCATTTATGTTCCATTTCATGAACGATCCGTTCTATTTTTGAATATTGTTCTTATTTTCAATCTAATTTACTGTCAGATATTATGCTAATTGTCAAAAGGCAAGATGATGACCGAAGTAGCACCTGAAAATGATTTCGAGTCGATCCCCGGCACCTATGTGCAAGACGCCGCGCATTACCAGAATGGCTATGGATTGAACATGTTCTGCATGTCGCTGAACAATGCCGAGAACCGCGCCCAATTCAAAGAGGATGAAACCGCCTATATTAACCAGTTTGATATGAGCAACGCCCAGCGCAAAGCTGTTCTCGAGCGCGACTGGCTAGGCATGTTACAGCTTGGTGGCAATATTTATTACACGTTCAAGATTGCTGCCTTTGACGGGCTAAATATGCAACAGATTGGCGCGAAAATGTCTGGTACAGGCATGAGTTTTGAAGACTTCCAGAACATGATGCTAAATGGTGGCCGCCCAATTGACGGCAACCGTTTTAAGGGGGAAAGTGACAATGGCTAATATTTTTTCAGGCATGGGCACATCGCATATTCCGGCGGTTGGTGCCGCCATCGATCATGGCAAACAAGGCGAAGACTATTGGCAAGGCTATTTTAAAGGGCTGGAGCCAGCGCGCGCATGGCACGCCCAAAACAAACCTGATGTTGTCATCATTGTCTATAATGACCATGCTTCGGCCTTTTCGCTAGAACAGATTTCAACCTTCACTATTGGCGTATCGGACAAATTCCTGCCAGCGGATGAAGGTTATGGTCCACGTAAAGTCCCCGCTGTTCAGGGGCATCCAGCATTGGCATGGCATCTGGTAGAAAGTCTGGTTCTTGATGAATTCGACATGGCCATCAGCAATAACATGCCGGTCGATCATGGTTTGACCGTGCCTTTATCCGTGGCCTATGACGCCCCGGCTGAATGGCCAGTAAAGGTCATTCCACTTTGTGTGAATGTTATTCAATATCCTCAGCCAACCGCAAAGAGATGCCACGATCTGGGCATCGCAATCCGCAAAGCCATTCAAAGTTATGGCGAAGATATTAACGTCTCAATCTGGGGTACCGGAGGTCTGTCGCATCAGCTTCAGGGCGAGCGCGCCGGGGTTATCAATTCCGACTTTGACAATACTTTCATGGATAATCTGGTCAATGATCCCATTGCCAACACCAAACTCACCCATGCAGATTTTGTCCGTGAAGCTGGTTCTGAGGGGATTGAGATGATCATGTGGAATATTATGCGCGGTGCCATGGCACCAAAAGTCGAAGAGCTATATCGTTTCTATCATGTGCCAGTATCCAATACGGCCTATGGATTGCAAATTTTGAAAGACAGTGCATAGCCTCATATCATCAAGGAGTCATTTATGAGCAAGGTAAGAATCGGTGTTGCTGGTGCCAATGGCGCCTTTGGTTCCAAGCATATGGATGCGATCAGCGCCATTGAAGACGCCCAGATCACCGCCGTCATGGCAACATCTATGGACAAGGCCAACAATGCGGCTGATACGCATAATGTGGCACATCGTTTTGATGATTTTGACGCCTTTCTGGCATGTGCTGATATGGATGCCGTTATTCTGGCAACACCAACACAGCTTCATGCAACCCAGGGGCTAGCCGCGATGGATGCGGGCAAACATGTGCTGATCGAAATTCCGATGGCTGACACGCTAGCTGATTCTCAAAAGCTGGTTGCCCGTCAGGCCGAAACAGGCCTGATCGCAATGGCTGGACATGTGCGCCGCTTTAACCCCTCGCATCAATATGTGCATAACGAAATAAGCGCTGGCAAGCTGTCTATTCAACAGTTGGACGTGCAGACCTATTTCTTCCGCCGTACCAATATAAATGCCAAGGGCGAACCACGGTCATGGACTGACCATCTGCTATGGCATCACGCCTGTCATACGATTGATCTGTTCATGTATCAGACAGGCGAAATGATTACCGAGGCACATGCTGTTCAAGGGCCTGTGCATCCTGAGCTTGGCATTGCCATGGATATGTCGATCCTGATGAAAACGCCTAGCGGCAAAATCTGTACACTTTCATTATCCTTTAACAATGATGGACCCCTTGGCAGCTTTTTCCGCTATATCTGCGACAAAGGCACCTATGTAGCAAGCTATGACGATCTATTTGACGGATATAATGCTCCGATTGACGTATCAAAAGTTGATGTATCAATGAATGGTATCGAACTGATCGACCGTGAATTTATCAGCGCGATCAAGGACAAACGTGAACCAAACAGCAGTCTTGCGCAATGTCTGCCAACGATGCAGGTGATGCATATGATCGAAGAAAAGATGAGCGCATAGTGAGCAACCAGACCGCCATTCCCTATATGCAGATGCGCGGCGGCAGTTCAAAAGGTGTCTATTTTCTGGCATCTGATCTGCCTGCGGACATTATGACGCGTAACAATGTTTTGAAATGGGTGATGGGCGCGTACGGCGACCCCCGTCAGATTGACGGGCTGGGCGGGGCTGACCCCCTGACCTCGAAAATTGCGATTATCGATGCTTCATCGCATGATGGATGTGATATCGATTATACATTTATTCAGGCGTTGGTTGGTCAGGACGATCTGGATGAAACGCCCAACTGCGGTAATTTACTTTCGGCGGTGGGCGCTTTTGCGCTGGAAAGCGGCCTGCTGAAGCGTGATGGCGATACCGCCCATATTGATGTCTTTATGACCAATAGTGGCAACCGGTGCCGCCTGTCCTTTCCGATCAGTGATGGTCTGCCTCTGTATGATGGTGATGCACGCATTGATGGTGTGTTTGGCACATCAGCCCCCGTTATGTGTCATTATGCCAATCTGGCTGGGTCAGCGAGCGGGTCATTATGGCCAACAGGCTCAAAGCGCGATGATTTTCTGGGCTTTAGCGCGACTTGTGTCGATAACGGCATGCCTGTCGTGGCATTACGCGCCACAGAATTTGGCATTAGCGGTCATGAAACACCTGATGCACTTAATGCTAATGGCGATTTAAAGCAAAAGCTGGAAGCGGTACGTTTGCTAGCCGGTGACGCCATGGGACTGGGCGATGTAGCAGGCAAAGCGGTGCCAAAAATGTGCCTTGTCTCAGCCCCCGTCAATGGTGGCACGATACATACTCGCACCTTCATCCCAAAAATATGCCATAAGGCCATCGGCGTGCTAGGTGCGGTTTCGGCAGCGACAGCAGCGATCCATCCAGACAGTGCGATATATGACTTTGCTACGCTTCCGCAGTCTGATGAAAATGACAATCAAAAAGCCTTGACGATAGAACATCCGTCCGGTGTTTTTGATGTCACACTAACGCTGGCTTCGGGCAGTGATTTTGACATTCTGGGCGCAGGCTTGTTGCGAACAGCACGGTTGCTTGCGCGTGGAGAAGTTTTTGTTCCAAAGTCAGTCTGGAAAGGCGCGTAATATGGCAGATTCAACCGATACACATATAAACGGCAAAAAAAGCTGTATGCCACCTGATCCCGATACATGCACACCCGTTTTTAACGCCCCTGCCAAGGCATGTGATGCACATTGCCATGTCTTTGGCCCACATGATCTATTTCCCTATCATCCTAGCTCGACCTATCATCCGCCAGATGGTCCGCGTGAAAAGCTGGCCGAACTTCATGCTAAGCTGGGCATCGAGCGCGCGGTGATCGTACAGGCAAGCTGTCATGGTCCAGATAACCGCGCCATGCTGGATGCCATCAAGCATAACCCTAAAAACTATCGTGGTGTATGCATTGCCAATGACAGCTTTTCGGATGAAGATTTTGCCGATCTTGATGCAGGCGGCGTGCGCGGCGTGCGCTTTAATTTTGTCACCCATCTAGGCGGCACCCCCGATCTGGATATGATGACGCGTGTGCTGGAACGCGTGCAACCGCTTGGCTGGCATCTGGTGATCCATGTGAATGCTGAAGATATTATCAGCTTTCAGGATTTCTTTCTGCAATTCGATATGGATATCATCGTCGATCATATGGGGCGCGTTCCAACCAATGCCGGAATCCATCAACACGCCTTTCAAATCCTGAAGCAATTTCTAGAGCGCGAAAACTGGTGGGTTAAAATCTGTGGTTCAGAACGTATTTCGGCCGCCGGCCCGCCTTTCTATGACGCTGTCCCCTATGCGCAGGAACTCGTTGAAATTGCCCCAGACCGAACCTTATGGGGGACTGACTGGCCACATCCTAACATCAAAAAATTCATGCCTAATGATGGTGATCTGCTTGATCTGGTGCCGCTTCTGGCACGTGATGAACATCTGCAACGTAAAATTCTGGTTGATAATCCGGCACGGCTATATGGATTTGATAACGCCTAACTACACAGCTGGATGAAAGGATAAGAGAATGATTATTGATTGCCACGGCCATTATACAACAACACCGCCAGGTGTCGAAGCCTATCGGAATGCGCAAAAAGACGCGCTGGTGCAAAACCCTGATCATCTGTTTGAAAAAGGTACGATGGCGGTCTCGGACGATGAAATTCGTGACTCAATTGCTAATAACCAGCTTAAACTGCAACAGGAACGTGGCACCGATCTGACAATCTTTTCACCGCGCGCAAGCTGGATGGGGCATCATGTCGGCAATGCCAGCACATCCGCCGCCTGGACAGCGCATTGCAATGATCTGATCAAGCGCGTCTGTACGCTGTTTCCGGATAATTTTGCACCTGTCTGTCAGCTACCGCAAAGCCCCGAAACCAGCATCGATAGCAGTATTGCCGAACTGACCCGTTGTGTCGAAGAAATGGGCTTCATTGGTTGTAACCTGAACCCTGACCCATCTGGCGGTTTCTGGAAAGACGCCCGCCTTGGGGATCGCTACTGGTACCCGTTTTACGAAAAAATGGTCGAATATGATGTGCCCGCGATGATCCATGTATCAGGCGCGTGCCAGCATTCACTGGACACTACATCAAGCTATTATCTGGGCGCTGATACCACCGCCTTTGTGCATTTCATGTTTTCGGACGTGTTTGTCGATTTTCCCGAGCTGAAATTCATCATCCCGCATGGCGGTGGCGCGGTGCCGTATCATTGGGGGCGTTTTCGCGGGATTGCCCAGGATAAAGGCTTGGGCGATCTGAATGAACGGGTGCTGAATAATATCTTTTTTGATACTTGTGTTTATCATCAGCGTGGTATTGATCTGCTGCTCGATGTCATTCCAGTCAAGAATATCCTGTTTGCCTCGGAAATGATTGGCGCGGTGCGCGGCATTGATCCGCATAGCGGACATTATTATGACGACACGAAACGCTATATTGATGGCAATAGAGCACTTGATGATACGCAAAAGAAAATGATCTTTGAAGATAATGCCCGTGCAGTGTTCAGCCGCTTGTCAGCATAGGGAAATCCAGCACCCTGTAATAAAGACGACACTTCAGACGAGCTATAGCCTACCCCACCGATTTAGAAAGTGGCATAAAGACATGAAAAGGCGTACAATTTACGCAACATATACGCGCGTGTTGCGTATGAGGATCAAAGTTAGATGGCCAAAGACGATTATAAAGAAAAAGACTGGCTAGCGTTAGAACTTGAAGAAACGCTGGAAGAAATGTTCGAAACCGAATTCAGCGAACCTATGCTTTCGCCTGAACTTCGTGAGGCTCTGCGCGCGCGGAACGCAGATCACCTTGATAATCAGACCTATTATCGGAATCTGTTACGCTTGCAATCTGAAATGATCAAATTACAGGATTGGGTGGTCGAACATAACGCCAAGATTCTTATCATCTGCGAAGGCCGCGACAGCGCTGGAAAAGGCGGTGTCATCAAACGCATCACGCAACGTTTGAACCCGCGTGTTGCCCGCGTTGTGGCCTTGCCGAAGCCATCCGAGCGCGAGCTAAGCCAGTGGTATTTCCAGCGCTATGTGCCGCATCTGCCAGCTGGCGGTGAAATCGTGCTGTTTGACCGCTCATGGTATAACCGCGCTGGTGTCGAGCGCGTCATGGGCTTTGCCAGCGAAGATCAGGTTGAACAGTTTTTTCAGGACGTTACAGAATTTGAACGGATGCTGATCCGTTCGGGTATCATTGTATTGAAATACTGGTTTTCAATTACCGACGAAGAACAGCAATTACGCTTCCAGATGCGCATCGAAGACCCGATGAAGCAGTGGAAATTATCGCCTATTGATCTGGAAGCCCGCATTCGCTGGGAACAATATACCACCGCCAAGGAAGAAATGTTTGAACGCACATCCTTTCCCGAAGCCCCATGGTATATTGTCGAGGGCAATGACAAAAAGCGTGAACGGCTGAATTGTATGGAACATATATTGTCAAAAATTGACTATCACGAAATCCCGCATAAAAAGGTTATCTTGCCCGAACGCGTGTTCAAGCCGGATTATGAAAGACGCGTACTTCCTGACGAACTTTATGTGCCAAAAATTTATTAGGGATTGGGTAGCAACCAAGATTTACGCGCGCTTATAGTTAATAGAGGGTTTTGCTTAACTGCAATTTTTATAATCTTGGGCGCGGCATCTGCGTGCCATGCTCTGGGTGGTGGCAATCTGATCCGATGACATGCCAATTTCAAGTATCCTGACCAGTTCATTGGCACGGTCTGCCCCCTGCGCCTGTGCCAGATTGCCCCACATATGCGCCAGCGTATAATCTTGCGGAACGCCCTTGCCAATGTAATACATTAGGCCAAGATTATATTGTGCCTTGGCAAACCCCCGTTCAGCCGCCATGCGATACCAGTGCACCGCTTCGGTATAATTCTGTAGCACGCCATCTCCCCCATGATACATTAAGCCAAGATTATATTGCGCCTCCGCAAGTCCCTGTTCAGCCGCCAAACGATACCAGCGCGCCCCTTCAACATAATTCGGTTGCACGCCATCGCCCCTGTCATACATCACGCCAAGCATATTTTGCGCCGCGATATGCCCCTGTTCGGCCAATGGCCGCAATTCGGCAAGTGCTGTCGCATAATCATTCCCCTTATAGGCGCGTACCCCCTTGTCAAAATCAGCCGCCAAAAGGGGAGACGATAATAACAGCATCAATAGCAAAAGACCGCGCGTCATCATGGCGGGCGGCCATAATTTATGAAACCCTGATTTGAAGAACCGTAATGTCATAGGCAAAGTATATGCTGTGCCTGGTTACCATATCGTTAACAAAGACTGTTTTTATGATTTATTTGTATGATTTTGTCAGTTTTTTGATAACTATTCTGGCACATAGCTGTGACGTTTGTATGTTAGACTTAAAACACCCCTAATACCACGCATCGGGTAGTTCGCCCTTATGCTTGGCGACAAAGGCTTCCAGCGCCTCTTTGGTGGCCGGATCGATCGGCGGCGGTATATAGGCCTCTAGCATCTCTTTCCAGCGCTGATTGGCACGTTGTTCTGCCGTTGGCGCGCCATTCTCCATCCAGATTTCATAAGCCCCCGCATCGGCAATATCCGGCTGAAAGTTGCATGTAGCGAAATGCCTGATTGTATGGGTTGTGGCTAGGAAATTTTCACCAACATCTACCTCGTGATAAGGGGTTTGGGGTAACGCTTCATCATTAACAGCCACGCCGCCAAGAAGGCGTAGCATCATGCCACAATGATCGGCATCCATCACAAATTTTTCATAGGACATTGTCAGGCCGCCTTCAAGCCAGCCCGCCGCGTGCCATACCTGATTTGCACCCGAAATCAGGGTTGCCCACATGGCATCACTACTATCCTGCATTGCCTGACCATCGGCGCTATTCGTCGCTGTTATCTGGCCACCGCCAGAACGCACCGGCACCCCAAGCCGACTGCCAAGCTGTGATAGAACCATCGTTACCAGATTGGCTTCGGGTGTTCCAAAGGTCAATGAACCGCTTTTCAGATTCATCGTAGAGTGAAAACTGCCAAACACCACCGGACAGCCTGGCCGGACAAGTTGTGACAGCGCAATGCCTGCCATCGCTTCAGCAAGCGTCTGTGCGGCAATAGCAGCAGGGGATACAGGCCCCATCGCACCGCCAAATATCGCTGGGGATATCGCGACACATTGATTGGCCTCGGCATAAACACGCAATGCGCCTGACATGGCGGCATCATAGATAAAAGGGGAATTGACATTGATATTGCCCTGCATAACACAATTTTGATTCATAAAATGCTGGCCAAATACCAACTGTGCCATGGTGATTGAGTCAGCTGCCCGTGCGGGTGATGTGACGCTACCCATAAACGGCTTGGCCGAAAGCCGCAAATGCGCATAAACCATATCGAGATGCCGTTTATTGACAGGAATATCAACAGGTTCGCATACGGTGCCACCCGAATGGTGTAACCATGGCGTCATATAGGTCAATTTGACGAAATTGTGAAAATCTTCGAGCGTCGAATAACGCCGTCCCCGATCAAGGTCAGTGACAAAGGGTGATCCATAGCCCGGCATCAGCACCAGATGATCCCCGCCAATGTGAACTGTATAGCGCGGGTCACGCGCATGGAGGGTAAATTGATTTGGCGCAGTTGCACAAAGCTGGCGCGCCATACCACTTTCAAACCTTACCCGTGAGCCCTGAACATCTGCTCCTGCCGCGCGAAACAAGGCACAGGCGACCTCGTCATCACGAAATTCTATGCCAATTTCCTTAAGTAACCAGTCAGCACGCGCTTCAATGCGCACAAGCGCATCTTCATCAAGTAGGTTATAGGCATCAATACGCTTAAGCCCAGCAAAGGGGTTTTCGCGTGGGGTCGAATCACTATGTCCCAACCGACGGTTGCGGCCTTTGCGCGATGGTTTGTGGGCGTCAGACTGCATAATGATCTCAATTTACGAACAACATCGACAATTGATAATAAATACAAAAATAACAGTAGGTTCAGACTAACCGTAAATTTCAAAGCCGCCAAGCAGATAAATATATCTCCTAATACCATGCGTCGGGCAGTTCGCCCTTGCGCCTGGCGACAAAGGCTTCCAGCGCCTCTTTGGTGGCCGGATCGATCGGCGGCGGCACATAGGCCTCTAGCATCCCTGTCCAGCGGTCATAGGCGCGTTGCCGCATATCCTTTGCCCCTGCTTCTTCCCAGCTTTCGACATTTTCACTGTTGCTGAGATGCGGCTCGTAAAAGGCATCGCGATAATTGCGCATCGTATGATCACAGCCCAGAAAATGCCCACCCGGGGCAACCTCGTCATAGGCATCGCGTGCCAGGGCTTCACCCGACACATCAAGCCCCTGCGCCAGCACCTTCTGATAACTGCCCAGCCGGTCAGCATCCATCAC
>NZ_CAXBVX010000042.1:0-15774 GCF_963979125.1 uncultured Candidatus Puniceispirillum sp. | reverse complement strand
AAAAAGGTTTGGCTGGGGCGGTAGGATTCGAACCTACGGTACACGATACCAAAAACCGATGCCTTACCACTTGGCCACGCCCCAACAACAAACGTTCGGCAATCTAACGAGCAACTTTGCCGCAATCAAGCCTGTTATTTCATATCTTTGCTAATTCTTTACTTTGTAAATGCGGTTACGTGCTGATTTGATAGCTTATAAATGATGTAACTCATTAATTTTTTACCTTATAAATGCGGTAACCTATCAATTTTTTACCTTATAAATGCGGTAAAAGGGAAACCTATCGTCGATGAGGGTGAAATAGAGCGGGTTTTCTGCCCCCAGATAAAAAAGCTGGTTAAAGCTACTTTGATAAAGACGCGGATGCATGATGTGCGTTTGAATCGTGGCATCACCAAGATCATGCGCCTGCATCACCAGCCCCTGTGAGCGTTTATATTGCCGTTGTGCAATGATTTTGCCTTTGCGGGTTTCGACCATGCGGCTCATAAGCGGGTTTTGGTCAATCGTGCCTCTGGTCAGATCAAACCGACGACCAGCACAGATCAGATGTGGCGGTGCGCTATTGTCGTTACAGCGAATGGTTTGATATTCGAGACGATTGTCGCCCGGGCGTATATTGATCGGTTTGCCACGGGTGGCATCCCACATGCCAAGCTGGCTGATCGCCTGCATCCATGGCACCATCTGATGCGTCAAAACCAGATAAATGTCAGCCTTGCTTGCCCCGGAGAAGGATGCGAAATGGGCATCCAATGCGCCAGCTGTTTCGCTTTTTGAACGCAGACCATCCAGACCATCTTCGGCAAGAAAGGTCAGAATGGCGGCGGTCTCGGCCTGGCTGTTGGCGGTTAAGGCGCGCGCCACAAAATGCGTGATAGGTGTTACTTGGGCACCGCCATCATGCAGGCTATTCATATCGCTGAGGAAGGTGGCTATATAGCCATAATCCCACCAGCTGGCGATGACTGCCGGTTTTGGGTTTGGGCGTGATGCTATGTGGCTGTTCAGATGGGCAAAGCCAGTCAGCACGTCGCGGCTGAATGATGGTATGGGCAGATAGGGATTGGTGAGAGGGTTATAGGCATTCAGATAGACCAAAGCCGTAAGGATCAGCGCGGTGATCGGCATAACCATTGCGGAACTGCGCGCCATAAAGGCTGGCATAGGCGCGTGGTGGCTACCGGTTTGATATTTGCGGGCATGATGACTGTCGGTTTGATATTTGCGGGTATGATATTTGCGGGTGAACCAGCTTGTCAGATAGCGAATCAGGGCAAAAAGTCCCCAGGCAACGCCAAACCAGACAATCGGCGCGGCAAAAAATACTACCCGATTGCCAAAAATGAAATTGAGCATGCCCAGCCCCAGAATTGGCAACATGGCCATACCAATGACCGGATTGAAGATGACCCAGATTAGCAAGCTAATGATGCCAAAAATACCTATTGCCGGATAATGGGTGATGCTGCGTAACAGATCGGTAAAGGGAATCACCTGTAACTCGGTGATGGTCTGAAAAGCATTGGGAAAAACCAGCGTGCCAAATTCCAGATTGAGGTTGGTGAACATATCTATCGCAACGCCGCCTGTGCGCACGAAGGTGCCTGATAGCAGAATGAAAATTATCGCCTGCGCCAAGGTGCGTTTGAGATCGCGATGCGTCATCAGGCCAGTCCAGACAAGCACGCCTAGAAAAAACCAGCTAAAAATATCCTTTGAATACCACCAGCTGAACAGCCAGTTCATACTGCCAGCAAGGATGCTGGCCAGAATCGCCGCACGCCAGCTTTTGATCCGCGCTGCCAGCAATACCAAAGCGGTGACGCCATAAAAGAAAGCCAGATTGAGCTGATCGGTATCGATGCGCCCGACCGCGCTTCGTGATAGATAGCTAAAGGACAGCCCGCCCCCCAGTGCCGCTATTGACCCCTCCCACCAGAAACCAGCACTGCCAAATAAACAGATGATCGCCACTGCCGTAATCATCGCTGTTATGGGCAGCATGGCATGGGCGGACTCAAGCAACGCCTTGTTTGACGCATCTGGTGCCAAATAGGCAATCATAACCGATAGAAGCTGTTCTTTGGTCAGACGGTTATCTGGATTGTCCTGGCGGTCAAGATTATTCGGGAACAAACGTTTTTGGTGAAAAGCATCACTGCTGTTTTCGGTTTTGATGGCTTTGGCAGTGGCCAGAAAAAACCCAGCATCAGCAGTTGAAACCGAAGGCATGTCATCGATGAAATAGATGTCGGGATCGGCCTGCCACCTGTCAAACTGCCAACTGCGCATATGCCCGTTCGCGGCGATCGCGATAATAGCCATTATCAAGCCAAGCCAGATATAAAGACGGGTTTTATCAGGGTGTAGCCATGACGGGGTGAAATGGGTCTGGTGAAAATCCCTGCACTGCCGATCCAAGGCAGCATATTTTGCTCGTATAGACATAATAAAACCAGATCACATGAAACAAATACTAAATTAGGTCTATTTAATACAAAGGGTCAATGACAGGCCATGCAAAATGCCAGCAAAGCCGATAATCACATCTGGAAATCACATCTGGAAATCACATCTGGAAATCACATCTGGTAATCACGTCAGATGATATGCGTGGCTTTGGCCCAGATTCCCGATTTGCGAAGGATTGCTTCGGCATGATGGCAAGCTGTGGCTGTATCAAACAAGGCAAAACAGCTAGCACCGCTTCCTGACATGGCGGCGATCTGACAGCCGCGCTGTTGTTGTAATAAGCGCAGAAGCGACGCTATTTCAGGTACCAGCCTAATGGCGGTATCAGCCAGATCATTGCCAATGCGGGCCAATGCGGGTGCCGCAAGCTGGCTTATGTCGCCAGCAGAACCGTGCCCATTATTATCTAAGTGCGTGAAGACATCTTTGGTGGCCAGCGGGATTAGCGGGTTAGCCAATAAAATAGAAACAGGCATAGCCGCCGCATTATCAGCATCAGATATTTTGTCATCAGCAAGCGTGAGCGCGGTGATCTGGTCGCCTATGCCTGTCATGCGTAATGTATGGGCGCGCAAACAGGCAGGCACATCAGCGCCAAGGCGGGCAGCGATGGCTTCAAGTGTTGTGGCTGTGACAGGCTTATCGGCATAGGCGTTAAGTGCGCGGAGCATCGCCGCCGCGTCAGCAGAACCGCCGCCAAGACCCGCGCCAACCGGAATCTGCTTATCAAGTGTGATCGCGATAGGGGCGATATTGCCGCCCGCGTCCCGAAAAGCTGTCAATGCCCGCATACATAAATTTTGGGTGGGTAGATTTGGGGTGGGGTTGCTGTTTGACGCATCAGAATCAACAGCATGTTCATCGTTAAGAGTAGAGGCAAAGGCACCCGTTATGGTCAGGCTGTCGGTGGTGGCAGGTGTCAGGCTGATCTGGTCGCCAAAAGCGGTGAAGATGACAGCCGAATCAAGCAGATGATAGCCATCGTCACGGCGCCCACAGATGCGCAGATATAAATTGACTTTGGCAGGTGCCATTTCGGTGATGGTTGTTGCGGTCATGTCATGTCCGTGTCGATCAAAGGAAAAGGGGCTATATCGAACTGGTATGTCTGAACAGACAGAAGTCTGTGCTTATGGCTTTAGTCCGTTGGACAATTTCTTGCGCATTGTGTCGGTTAATTCCTGATCGTTGCTTTGGTCGATGGCAAAGGTCCACATATGGCGGGCTTCGGCATAACGATTCAGTCGCCAATAGGCGTCGCCCAGATGATCGAAAATCACCGGATCAGCAGGTTCAAGCGTTGTGGCTTTTTCAAGCAGTTCGACAGCGACAGGATAATTACCGAGCTTGTAATGTACCCAGCCAAGTGAATCGACGAAATAGCCGCTTTCGGGGCGTAGCTCGACAGCTTTTTCGATCAGTTTGATCGCTTCATCCAGATTGCGCCCCTCATCTGCCCACCAATAGCCAAGATAATTGAGCGTGAAAGCATCATCCGGACTTACCGTCAACGCGGCTAGGAAACGCTCTTCAGCCTTATCATCGCTACCAAGCTGTTCGTAGGTGATGGCAAGGTTGCGATCAAGCGTCGCCGATGCAAAGCCATATTTTTCGGCTTGAAGATAAGCATCACGACTGGCGGCATAATTGCTGTTACGTCGCAGGATGTCGCCATGTTCCTTGTGTAGAAAGCCGTTTTTGGGATGATCGGCAAGATAGGACTGGATTATCGATAAAGCGGTTTCAAAGTCGTTTTCTGCAACCAGCATATCCAGCTTCATAAGCATGGCAGGCTGTGCCCATAAGCCCGTGGGGTCGATGTCAGCAAGCACGGTCATTGCCGATGTTTTCAGCGCCAGTATGTTAAGGGTTTGTGCCAGTGAAAAGCGTGCCGAATCAAGCCCCGGGGCAATATAGATGGCAAAGCGCAAGCGCGCGCCGATTGTCTGCGGCTGTCCTTCGCCGCCATTGCTGGCTGTCTGGACAACACCGTTGGCAATATTCTGGATGATCGTTGGCGGCTGGTGTGCCTGTGCGGCCAGAATTTTGCGTGTTGTTTGCAGGTCGAAAGCACGGGGTAGTTTTTGATCGAGCATGGTATCGGCCAGATCATCCGCCCCCAAACGATAAAGCAGACTGGCAAGATCAAGCATTATTGCCGATGACGGTATCCGATCATCAATCAATAATTGCGCCTTTAGCAAGGCGTCGTCTTTATTGCCAAGCGCTTCAAACATCAAGGCATGGTGAAGCTGATGATAGAAAGGCAAGCCATCTTCGGCATCGACAAGCGACATGGCACTATCGGTAAGATGGGTGATGCCCGCGTCACCACGACCTGTGGCGATCATGGCCCAAGCCTTGATAATGCCAGCAAACTGGCGCGACGGGATGTTTTCGGCAATATTGTCAGCCAACACCATAACCGCATCCCAATCAGCATCCCGGATTGCCATGGCAATACTAGGTTCGTAGCTTAGGGGCGTCATTATATTCAGGCTTTCAAGCTGGCGGCCAATGCTGGCCGCTTCTTCGACATGCCCAAGATAATATTGTGATATGAAATTGCGTTGTAGAAACTCGATATTGTCAGGTTCGGCCTCAAGCGTGCGCATATAGAAATGCGCTGAATCTTCAATCGCATTCATATATAGAGCCTGACGCGCGGCCAGATAATGCGCGGCAGGTGAGTATGGATTATAAGGTTCGCCTGTCCGCGCATTAGATATATGTGCGTTATTATCTATGGTCTGGGCGATAATTGGCTTTGATGCAGACCCGCCGCATCCAGACGCCATGACAGCGACTAGTGCCAATGCCGATCCGGTTGTCAGCAAGCGCGCAACTAAAGGCGGATTTGGCACATGAGTCTTTTGCGTCTTATTATGTCTTAGCGTGCGCATATGTTCCCTAACGGGGGCATGTGTTCCATAATGGGCTTATCCAAACCTAACCATATCAACCCAAAGACCCTACCCATATTTTAGCTGCCTATATATCCGGCTTAATATAAATGTGGCCTACATATTCGGATAATTAGGTCCACCGCCACCTTCTGGCGTTACCCAGACAATATTTTGTGATGGGTCTTTAATATCACATGTTTTGCAATGCACACAATTTTGCGCGTTGATCTGCAAACGGGGATCATTGCCATTATCATCACGGACGATCTCATAAACGCCCGCCGGACAATAACGTTGTTCAGGCGCGTCATATAAAGCAAGGTTATGTGTGATCGGGATTGTCGCATCTTTGAGTGTTAGATGCGCGGGCTGGTTTTCTTCATGATTTGTACCTGACAAAAATACCGATGAATTGCGATCAAAGCTGATAATGCCGTCAGGTTTTGGATAATCGATCTTGGGCGCGTCGGCGGCCTTACGGAGTTGTGTATGATCGGCATGATGGCGCAATGTCCACGGTGCCTTACCAAACAGCAGATAGGTATCAAGCGCGGCATGTGCCAGACCAAGCCATAGACCCTTGGCAAAGCCAGGGCGGATATTGCGCACTTTATGCAGTTCTTTCCACAGCCATGACGAGGTGAGCTTGTTAGCATAGCTGACGGGTTCATGACCTGCAGTCTCTGATGTCATGGTGGTGAGGGATTCAAAAATAGCTTCGGCGGCAACCATGCCCGACTTCATGGCGGTATGAGTACCCTTGATTTTTGGCACATTCAAAAATCCAGCCGTACAGCCAACCAGACAGCCGCCCGGGAAAGTCAGTTTTGGCACCGATTGAAAGCCACCTTCGTTCAAGGCGCGCGCACCATAGGATACGCGGCGTCCACCTTCAAAAACATCGCGCACGGCAGGATGTGTTTTGAAACGCTGAAATTCTTCAAAAGGTGATAAATGCGGATTTGAATAATCAAGCCCAACAACATAGCCAACAGCCACCTGATTGCCATTTAGATGATAGAGGAAAGACCCCCCATAGGTATCGGTTGCCAGCGGCCAGCCAATCGAATGCCAAGCCAGACCGGGCTTGGCTTTGGCAGGATCGATGTCCCATAATTCCTTGATGCCGATAGCATAGGTTTGCGGATCCTTACCTTCGCGTAGATCGAATGTTTCAAACAGGTTTTTGGTCAGATGCCCCCGACAACCTTCGGCAAAAATGGTCTGTTTGCCAACAAGCTCCATGCCGCGCATATAATTGTCGGTTGGTTCGCCATCTTTGCCAATGCCCATATCGCCTGTCGCGATGCCGCGTACCGCGCCGTTATCATCATAGAGAATTTCGGCGGCAGGAAAGCCTGGATAGATTTCGACGCCAAGCGCTTCGGCCTGTTCGCCTAGCCAGCGACAGAAATTGCCAAGTGAGATGATATAATTGCCATGATTGTTCATGCTGGGCGGGGTGGGCATGCGGAATGATTTGGTTTCGGTCAGAAACATGAATTTATCTGAAGTGACAGGCGTATCAAGCGGCGCGTTCTTGTCTTTCCAGTCAGGAATCAGTTCGTTTAATGCGCGTGGTTCAAGTACCGCACCTGACAGGATATGCGCACCTACTTCGCTGCCTTTTTCGATCAGACATACATCAAGATCGCGGCCAGCATCACTGGCAAGCTGTTTAAGGCGAATTGCCGCGGACAAGCCAGAGGGGCCACCACCAACAATAACAACATCAAATTCCATAGTTTCGCGTTCCATAGTCTCATATCCTTTCACCAGCCAAGCGGCCGTTGGCGGTAAATTATCTCTATATGGCTTAGTGCCGATCCTGTATTATTACCCTGTAAGGTGCCGTGAAGCATTGTTAGGGATACCCAAGATTACGTCAAAACCAAATTACATTTATAGCCTAGCAAAATTAAGTCCGTTATTCTGCAACGCATATCAAGAAAACGCCGATCAGGAATGATAACTGGCGGATTGCTAACAAGCGCAACAAGTGCGAGAATGATAATGGTCAGTTTATAGCGTCCGAAACAAGCAATTTTCGGTCAATTTTCGGCCAAAATGCGACGCATATCATTTGTTAATGGCCATATGTCGAGGGGCTTTTCATGTCGAACCAGTCGGCGACGACAATTCAACAGCTTATGACCCAGCTTGCATGGCAGGCCGAAATGGGCGCCGATGAGGCGTTTCTGGGTGTGGATGCGCTGGCCATGCCAAAGGTCAAGTTAGACAAATATCTGCCATCACGATCGTCGGTGCCAGAGACAGCATCATTGCCAGCATCATCAGGTGCATCATCGGGGGCATCAGGAGGTGCCAGCGCGCATGACCGTGCACCAGCCAGCATCGTATCCGCGCCCAGTGCCGCAAAAATAAGTGCCGCAAAAATAAGCGCCGCAAAAATATCAGATGTGGTGCCGCCACAAGCATCAACGCCAGACGCGCCAGATTTGGCATCGATCACGTCATTGGCCGCATTGAAAGCGGCTTTGCTGGCATTTGAAGGATGTGCGCTGAAACAGACAGCTAGTAACCTGGTCTTTGCCGATGGCAATCCAGGCGCACGGCTGATGATTATCGGCGAAGCCCCCGGGCGTGACGAGGATATGATTGGCCTGCCCTTTGTTGGTGCGTCAGGACAGCTACTTGATAAAATGCTGGCGTCGATCGGGCTCAACCGGTCGCATGTCTATATAGCCAATCTTCTGCCATGGCGGCCACCTGGCAACCGGACACCAACTACGGAAGAAACCGTGATGATGTTGCCGTGGCTGCGGCGGCATGTTCAGCTTGCCAATCCCGACTATGTTCTGATACTGGGAGGGTCGGCGGCAAAGGCCGTGCTTGATACAAAGGACGGCATTCTGAAATTACGTGGCCGTTGGCAGGATATTGATTTTGGTGATGCGATCAACCGGCCTACGCTGGCCAGCCTGCATCCAGCCTATTTGCTACGGTCACCAGCACAAAAACGCCTTTCTTTTGCCGATATGCTGTCGGTTAATGCCCGATTATCATCATCACATAATAGCGATTAAACAGGTATATGATTTTATGAACGCCTTTTTCAAAACCTCTGTCTTTTGCCGATTAAACGCCCTGAATTATGTTAGCTGGTGCTTTTTCAGGAGATGCCTTGTTATGCTGGCTGTGCTGACGGTGATGAGTGGGCAAAGCGTAAATGCGGCACCGTTGCCCGCGCCATTACCAACACCGCTATCCGATTTTGATGCTGTGCTTTATGAGCGTCTGTTCGCTTTGCAGCAAGCTGGCAAAATGAAGCAGGCAACGCGCGAAATGGGACGGCTTCGTGATCCCATGTTGATGGGGCATCTATTGTCGCAACGCTATCTGCATCCGACAGCATGGCGCTCGACCTATAGCGAGCTGGCAAGCTGGCTCAGGCAATATAATGACCACCCCGATGCCAGCCGCATTTACTGGCTTGCCAAGCGCCGCAAGGGCAATGCGCAAAAAGCACCGACCAAGCCAAAATCAGGTTATCTGAATGGCTATGGTCAGGCTGGAAGCTATGGCTATCGTCCGACAATTCCGATGAGCACAAAGGCGCGGGCATCGATTTCAACAACCCGCAATATCGCGCGTAAAGTGCGGCGGTCAATCCGTAAAGGGTGGCCTACAGGCGCTGTTGAAATCCTGAGTAGCAAAGCCAATAAACGCTATTTGACCAAACAGGAAGAAGCCCAGCTTCGTGGGGAAGTGGCGCATGCCTATTTCATTTTCGGCTATGATGACAAAGCGATCCGGCAAGCGCGCTATGCGATTGGCGTTGGCCGCGAAAGTGCGACTATGGCCTATTGGGCGGCAGGTTTGGCCTCATGGCGCAGTGGCCATTATGAAGATGCCGGTTTGTTTTTCCGCACCCTTGCCGGTTTTGACAAAGTGTCACCCGGGCTTCGTAGTAGCGCCGCGTTCTGGGCGCATCGGGTCGATATGCGGCATGGCCGATACCAGAATGCGACAAAATATCTGGAAATTGCCGCGCGTGAACTGGATAGTTTCTATGGCGTGATTGCGCGTAATGCGCTTGGCCAAAGCATGGATATTTCCTTTGATCTGCCCCCAGAGCATCCGGATTTTATGGCATGGCTGACAAATCAGCTTGGCGGCCAGCGGGTGCTGGCGTTACTGCAAATAGGCCGGCCTCATGATGCGGCGCGTGAATTGCGCTATTTATGGATGGATATGCCCGATCAGTTCAAACCAAGTGTGATGCGGTTAGCAGCTTTGCATAATATGCCTGGCCTGTCTTTTCGTGTTGGTGAAATCATCCGCAAAAATGGCGGCAAAAGCTGGTATGGGGCGTTGTACCCGCATCCTGAGTTTGCCGATATTGACTTTACCGTTGATGAAGCGCTGGTCTGGGCGGTATCGCGCCAAGAATCAGGCTTTAACCCGCGCGCCAAAAGTAGTGCCAAGGCATCGGGCCTGATGCAGCTTATGCCACGAACGGCGGCATTTATTGGGCGTGACAGAGGCTATCGTGATCGCAAACGCAGTGAGCTTTTACTCCCAAAAGTTAATCTGGCATTGGGGCAGAAATATATCCGGCATCTTCTGGATGAACAGATCATTGATAATTCGCTGGTGCGTTTGCTGGCGGCCTATAATGGCGGCCCGGGCAATCTGAATAAATGGCTTCGTCAAGTTAATCATCAGGATGATGTGTTTCTGCTTGTTGAATCGATGCCAGCTCGCGAAACACGGTATTATGTGAAAAATGTTGTTTCGAATCTGGCGATCTATCGTGCGCGCTTTGGCGAAGATGCCCCCGCATTATTGTCACTGGCCATTGGTGAAAAGGGTACCTATGTTCCCTTTGCCGCGACAAATTAGGTGGTGGATTGAAATTAGATAATAGATTGATAGGGATGCCCCGAAATGATGAAAGAGGCTAGATAGATGACCGGACATGAGAAGCGTATCGATGAATCGGTGTCGTTTGTGGCGGTCAATATTGCAGTTCTGACAGTTTCGGATTCGCGCACGATGGCTGATGATAAATCAGGCGATCTGCTGGCCGCGCGGGTGCAAGGCGATGGCCATAATCTGGCAGATAGAGCGCTTGTGACCGATGATTTCACGGCGATCACCGGCCAGCTTTCCGCATGGATCGACATGCCAGAGATTGATGTGGTGATTTCAACTGGCGGTACCGGACTGACCGGACGCGATGGCACGCCAGAAGCGTTTCGTGCGGTTTTTGACAAGGAAATCGAAGGCTTTGGCGAAATTTTCCGACTGGTCTCGTTTGACAAGATTGGCACCTCAACGATCCAGTCGCGTGCGGTTGGTGGTGTGGCCAAAGGCACCTATCTATTTGCCTTGCCAGGGTCGTCATCAGCGTGCCGCGATGGCTGGGATGAGATTTTGCGCTATCAACTCGATATAAGGCATAAGCCATGTAACTTTGTCGAGATCATGCCACGTTTACGTGAATCGGCCGATCAACGGCGGGTATAATGCCGAAATTATCGCGCCCAGATTTGTCACGTCAAGATTTGTCGCGCCCAGATTTATCGCGTGAGCATGCATGTGAAGGGCTGGTGATCGGTATTGACGAAGCGGGACGTGGCCCCTGGGCAGGCCCTGTGACGGTGGCGGCGATCTGGCTTGATCCCGCATGTTATGACAAGCTACCCGCGACGCTTGATGATTCCAAAAAGCTAAAGCCCGCGACACGTGCGGCGCTTTATAGCGCGCTGACCACAAGCACACATATATATAGTGTCATATCGGTGCCGCCTGCGGTGATCGATGCAGGAAACATTCTGCAAGTCACATTACAAGCAATGCATGATTGTGCAGAGGATGTAGCTGGTCAGCTTGCACAGGTAGGGCATAATGCGCCGCTTCATATGCTGGTGGATGGATCGATCATGCCGCCTGTACCGGTGGTGTCTGCTCGTACAAGCACGATAACAGGCGAAGCGGTGATTGGCGGCGATGGGTTATCATTATCGATTGCGGCAGCGTCGATCATCGCCAAGCAAACGCGCGATAGCATCATGATCGAACTTGATGCGGCCTATCCAGGCTATGGCTGGGCGTCAAATATGGGCTATGGCACCAAGGCGCATCAAGAAGGGCTAGCCGCGCTGGGGGTGACGCCGCATCACCGGAAAAGCTATAAGCCGATCCAACGTATTCTGGATGCGCAATCGGGCTGAAGGCTGTGTTTTAGCCCTGTTTTTTAGGGTGAAATAGACGCGACACAGCCGCACGGTTTCGCCAAAGCATCATTCTGGCTGTTTTTTGGCCTGCATCGCACCACTAGATACAAGGTCTTCGTGCGGATAAGCCACAATATATAGTTATGACTTTAAGAAACTTTCTTAAGCTGTTGACTTATATTGATTCTATGATTCTTTTAGACTTCATAACAAGCCGAAATGGCGCGAATAATGCAGATAAGTTGGCATGTGGCCAAGGCTTTGGCCAAAGATATAGGCAAGCGATTAGGCAAGCGATTAGGCAAGCGATTAGGCAAGCGATTAGGCCAGAGATGGTTAGTAAAGGACGGTTAGGGTGGACAAGAATATCGTACTTCAGGGTGATTGCGTTGAAACGCTGAAAACCCTCGCTAAAAATTCGGTTGATCTGGTATTCGCTGACCCGCCTTACAATCTACAGCTTTCGGATCTGCTGGTGCGCCCGGATCAATCTTCGGTAGCTTCGGTTGATGATGCGTGGGATCAGTTTGATTCCTTTGCCGCCTATGACGAATTTACCCTAGCATGGATGCGCGAAGTGCATCGCGTGCTGAAGCCAAATGGCTCTATCTGGGTGATTGGCAGCTATCATAATATTTTCCGTGTTGGCAAGATTATGCAGGATCTTGGTTTCTGGGTGCTGAATGACGTGATCTGGCGCAAGACCAACCCGATGCCGCATTTCCGCGGTCGGCGTTTTACCAATGCGCATGAAACGATGATCTGGGCTGCGAAATCGCAAAAGGCAAAACACACATTCAATTACGAAGCGATGAAAGCGTTGAATGGTGATGTGCAGATGCGGTCTGACTGGGAATTGCCTCTATGTACAGGGCATGAGCGCTTGAAAGAAAATGGCAAACGCGCGCATCCAACACAAAAGCCCGAGTCACTGCTGGCGCGGGTCATTCTGGCTTCGAGCAAACGTGATGATGTGATTCTTGACCCGTTTTTTGGCACCGGCACGACAGGTGCGGTGGCGCGCCGCCTGAAACGGAATTTCATTGGCATTGAACAGGATGCGGCCTATGTCAAGCTGGCGCGTGAGCGGATTGATAAGGTCACGCCAATTGCGTCGCTTGATCTGCTGGCCAGTGAACAAAAGCGGGCTTTGCCAAAGATACCGTTCGGCACGCTGATTGAACGCGGCATGTTACAGCCCGGGGATCGGCTATTTGATTCAAAAAAGCGTTTTTCTGCTCAGGTACGCGCTGATGGATCGCTGATTACAGATAGTAAGGAAAGCGGATCAATCCATTCGCTTGGGGCGCAACTGCAATCATTGCCCTCGTGTAATGGCTGGATTTTCTGGCATGTTGAGCGTGACGGCAAGCCCGTTTTGATCGACCGGTTCCGTGATGATATTCGTGCGTCAAACGAACAAGACAGCGTTACGAACGAAAGCTAGACTGCTTGATAATTGACCACAGGCTAGAATTCATAGGTCTGAAGTGATGCGACGGGAAAGGCAAGCGTTTCACGTGCCTTCAGACCCGTCAGTTCGATCAAACATACTGCGCCTGTCACATGTCCACCTGCCATATCGACCAGCTTTGCCGCCGCCGATAAAGTGCCACCAGTGGCGAGCAGATCGTCGCAAAGGACAATGTTTTTACCCGCGACATTACGATCATGCTGAAGCGCCAAAGTGGCATTGTCATATTCAAGCGCATAGGTGCTTTGATATAGCGCGCCAGGTAATTTCCTCGCTTTGCGGATCATGAGGACACCACAATCAAGATGCGTGGCAATCGGCACGGAAAACAAAAAACCACGCGCATCAATGCCCGCGATAAGATCAGGCTGCATCGGGGCGGCAAGTTCGCACAATGCCGCGTTGGCTTGCTTTAGGATCACAGGGTCTTCAAGCGCCGGACTTATATCGTAAAAGGTGATGCCCTGTTTTGGGAAGCCCGGCGTTTTTGAAATATAGGGATCGAGATTAAGCATTTGTCCGATCGCTATGTTTCTTTTCAAGGCGTCGGCGATGCAATACGGGCTCGGTATAGCCAGATGGCTGTTCGCGCCCCTGAAACACCAGATCGCATGCGGCCTTGAAAGCGATCGATGTGTCAAAATTACCCGCCATTGGCGTATAGGCCGGATCGCCTGCATTCTGCTGATCGACGATAGCGGCCATTTCCTGCATCACCTCCATAACCAGCGTTTCGTCACAAATGCCATGATGAAGCCAGTTGCTCATATGCTGGGATGAAATGCGCAAGGTCGCACGATCTTCCATCAGCCCAACATCATGGATGTCAGGCACCTTTGAACAGCCAACACCCTGATCGATCCAGCGCACAACATAGCCAAGAATGCCCTGGGCGTTATTGCGCAGTTCCTGACGGATATCATCAGCAGACCAGTTTGGTCTTGTGCTGATCGGGATCGACAGAATATCGGCGCGTTTGGCAGGTTCACGATTTACCAGCTGGGCTTGCTGTTCGGCGACATTAACCTGATGATAATGTAGTGCATGCAAGGTGGCGGCGGTTGGTGATGGTACCCATGCACAATTTGCCCCCGCCATCGGATGACCGATTTTCTGTTCCATCATGGCGGCCATCATGTCAGGCATTGCCCACATGCCTTTGCCAATCTGGCCACGTCCACCTAAGCCGCAGGCAAGACCGATATCGACATTCCAGTTTTCATAAGCGGCGATCCATGGTGCCGCTTTCATGTCACTTTTGCGGATCATCGGTCCGGCATTCATCGAGGTGTGTATCTCGTCACCGGTGCGGTCTAGGAAACCAGTATTGATAAAGACAACCCGATTTCTAGCGGCATGGATACAGGCCTTTAGATTGACCGTTGTCCGGCGTTCTTCGTCCATGATGCCCATTTTGATGGTGCAGGCAGGAAGCCCCAGCACCGATTCAACCGCAGCAAAAATATCATTGGCAAAGGCGACTTCTTCGGGGCCATGCATTTTCGGCTTTACGATATAAACCGATCCCGCAACCGAATTGCGCCGTGCCTGTAGGTCAGACATGGCGGCGGCAACAGTGATAAAGGCGTCCATGATGCCTTCGGGAATTTCACTGCCGTCAGACAATAGGATGGCCGGATTGGTCATCAGATGACCGACATTGCGCACCAGCATCAATGCGCGTCCGCGCAAGCTGGCGTTTTCGCCATTGGCGGTGACATAATCGGTGTCATTATTCAGTTTGCGGACGATGCTTTTACCGCCCTTTTCAAAGGTATCTTCAAGGCTGCCATTCATCAGGCCGTACCAGTTGCTATAGGCAACGACTTTATCGTCGGCATCGACAGCGGCGATGGAATCTTCACAATCCATAATTGTCGATAAGGCTGACTCGCCGCGAACATCATTGATTGATGCGGGATCATCAGTGCCAATGACACCATCGGCATCAATCATGATCTGGAAATGCAGACCGTTGTTACAGACAATGACCGATGTCGGTGTTGCCGCATCACCCATATAGCCAGTAAAGCTGGCCGCATTGACAAGATGCGTTGTTGCCCCCGACGCCAGCGTTAAGGCAAGCGTGCCGTCAGTGATCGTTAGATGGGTGATGTCAGACCATGATCCGCTTGCCAATGGCACGACATCATCAAGTACCTTGCGCACATAGGCGATTACCTTTGCACCGCGGGCAGGATTATAGCCTTTTGTTGCGCCATCAGCAGCATCATGTGGAATCACATCGGTGCCATAAAGCGCGTCATAAAGGCTACCCCAGCGGGCATTTGCCGCGTTCAACGCATAACGCGCATTGGTGATTGGCACAACCAATTGTGGCCCAGCGATAGATGCGATTTCGGCATCAACATTATCGGTTTCAACCTGAAAATCGGCGACTTCGGGAACAAGATAGCCAATGTCGCGCAAAAAGGCCTCGTAAGCTGTGGCATCAATGGCACTGCCAGCATGGGCATTATGCCAGTCGTCAATTTTGGCCTGAATTGATGCGCGCGTGGCTAGCAATGCCCGATTACGTGGTGCCAGCTCATGCACGGCCTTGTCAAAGCCAGCCCAGAAGTTGTCAGGCGTTATCAATCCCTGTTCGGTCAGCATGTTATTTACAAACTGGTAAAGAGGGCTGGCAATCGAAAGATTTCCATGCGTATCAAAGGCGATCATCACTATCTCCACATTAAGAAAAGAACAGGGC
>NZ_CAXBVX010000041.1:0-16218 GCF_963979125.1 uncultured Candidatus Puniceispirillum sp. | reverse complement strand
GACGCTCTTCCGATCTTGCGTGCCAAGGGTCGTTTACAGGAAGCTGGCAAAGCACTGCCTCTGGTTGTGCAGGCTGTTGGTAAGCGTGTGGATAGCTATTATGCGCGTGATACCGAGGCCAAAGTTGGCCAGTTGGTTGTGATTGGTTTGGCTGGGCTTGACGGTGTGGCAATCGCAACACAGCTGGGCGGTAGTTTGGCTAATGCATCTTCTTAAAATTGATGAAAGTGGTGCCTTATATGATTCCGAAGAGGCGGTTGATTTAGCCCAGCCTCCGGGTGATATCATCATTTTATCATCGGCAGACACCGAAGTCAGTTTGCTGACTGCCGCGGCCACATCATTGAAACATAAGAATGCAGATATTGGTGATATTCGCATTGCCAATTATCTGAGCCTGACACATCCCTATTCGGTTGATTTGTATATCGAAAAAACCGCTACTAAAGCACGCATTGTCGTTGTGCGGTTGCTTGGGGGTGCATCTTACTGGACTTATGGTACCCAACAATTACGCCAGCTTGCTCAAGCGACAGATACCAAAGTCATTTTCATTTCTGGTGATGGTAAACCCGATGCCGAACTTGATTATTTGTCGTCGGTTGATGCGTCGGTATGCGCTGACCTTGCTGGTTATCTTGACGGTGGCGGTTTAATGAACGCCGAGGCTTTCTTTCTGCGCCTTCATGACATTGCCGATAACACCAATAACGCCCCACCAGCTAGGCCATTACTTCGTGCAGGTCTTTATTGGCCGCATGATGATCTACCAGACTTTGCCACTATCCAGTCGCATTGGCAGGATAAAACAAGGCCTGTGGCGGCACTGGTATTTTACCGGGCGCTTGTACAGGCAGGTGATCTGGCACCTATCGACGGGTTGATCGATGCTTGTATTGCGGCAGGGATGAATCCACTTCCTATTTTTGCCTCCAGTCTCAAGGAAGCACAAACAGCTGGTATTGTTGCCGAATGTCTGCGCAGTGCAAAAGCGGATGTGATTTTAAACATGACCTCTTTTGCTGTGTCTGATCCATCAGCTGTTGATAAAGCCCGCCCAGGTGAACAAAACATGCGTTCAGCAGGGCCTTTTGGCGTGGTGGATGCCCCTGTATTTCAGGTGGTTCTGGCGTCAAACCGCGTGTCTGATTGGCAGGATAATTCGGCAGGTCTGACCGCGCGTGATCTGGCAATGAATGTGGCATTGCCCGAGTTGGATGGTCGGATTCTATCGCGTGCCATTGCCTTTAAAAAGCCGCTTAGCAAAGATCCGGTCACGCATGCCATGACAACGCATTATGTGTTGGTGCCAGAGCGTGTCAAATTTGTTGCCACATTAGCGGCAAAATGGTGTGCGTTACGCTATATAAAACCGGCTGACAAAAAGATTGCTCTTATCCTTGCTAATTATCCAAACAAGGATGGACGCATTGCTAATGGGGTTGGGCTTGATACGCCGGAAAGTGCGTTTCAGGCGTTGCGCGATTTACAGGTTGCGGGCTATACGATCACTGATTTACCGGACTCAAGTGCCAAGTTAATATCTGCCCTACGCGCGGGGCCAACAAATGCAGGTTGGCAAGGCCGGCAGTCCTTTGTAACGCTGGCTCATGATGACTATGTTCACGCCTTTGCGTCATTGCCAGATGATGTGCGTATTGCGGTAACGGAACGATGGGGTGCACCTGACAATGACCCTATGTTTGATGGCACGGTATTTCGTATTCCGGTTCTGACCTTTGGTAATGCCGTCGTTGGCGTACAGCCAGCACGGGGGTATAATATAGATCCAAAGGCGACGTATCACGCGCCTGATTTGGTGCCCCCACATAATTATTTCGCTTTTTATATTTGGTTGCGTGAAATCTGGGGCATGGATGCCGTTATCCATTTTGGCAAGCATGGCAATCTGGAATGGCTGCCTGGCAAGGCGCTTGCTTTGAGCTCATCATGCTACCCTGAGGCTGTTCTGGGGGCGGTACCGCATTTATATCCCTTTATTGTAAATGACCCGGGTGAGGGGGCGCAGGCAAAACGGCGCAGTGCGGCGGTTATACTTGATCACCTGACACCTCCTATGACAAATGCTGACTCGCATGGAATCATGGCGGCAATCGAGTCACAGATGGATGAATATTACGAAGCGGCTGGCATGGATAAAGCCCGTTCTGCGGCGCTATTGCAAGATATTCTCATCGATGCTGAACGGGCTGGCTTGGCCAAAGATTGTGGTATTCTGCCGGATGATGATGCTGGCGAAAAACTGCTGAAACTTGATAATTTCCTATGTGACATTAAGGAACTGCAAATCCGTGATGGCTTGCATATTTTTGGCCGTAATGCCGCGCATGACTTGCTGAACGCGTTGCTCGTGCAAATTTTGCGGACCCCCCGAAATGATGGTGAGGGAAAGCATGGGTCATTGATTCGTGCTTTGGCTGATGATCTGGGGCTGTCGGGCGATGATGATCTATTTGATCCACTAACGACCGAACGCGCCACCCCATGGTTGGGCGCGCACCCGTCTATTCTTGATAATCTGCTTGATACTGTTTGGCGAAGTCATGGCGATACTGTTGAACGTCTTGATGCGCTTGCACTGGCACTGGTTGCTGGTGATATTGATCCGCCCGGTCCAGCGTCGGCAATGGTGCTGGCTCATGGGTTGGATTCAATTCGCGCATCATTAAATGCGTGTGGCCATGCTGAGGCAGAGTCTTTGCAACGCGGCCTTGCTGGACAGTTTGTGCCGGCAGGTGCATCTGGCGCGCCGACACGTGGCCGCCCTGAAGTTTTGCCAACAGGTCGCAATTTCTTTTCAATTGATAGCCGCGCTTTGCCAACGCCTGTTGCATGGCGTCTGGGCTGGGCGTCGGCAAATGCCTTGCTTGACCGGTATCTGCTCGATCATGGGAATTGGCCAAAGGCAATGGTGCTATCGGCATGGGGCACATCAAACATGCGCACTGGCGGTGATGACATCGCTCAGGCACTAGCCTTGATGGGGGTGCAACCAGTTTGGGATAATAATTCGCGCCGCGTAACGGGGTTTGACATTATGCCCCTAGCGGTATTAGGACGCCCCCGCATTGATATTTCATTGCGTTGTTCAGGGTTTTTCCGCGATGCCTTTCCCGCGCAGATGAGCCTTATTGACCGTGCTGTTCAGGCGGTAGCGTCACTAGACGAACCTGATGACCAAAATCCGCTTGCCGCCGCTGCGCGTGCCGAGTCAGAAAAACTGACAGCCAATGGTGTATCGCAAAAAGAGGCTATACGCCAAAGCACCATGCGCATCTTCAGCGCCAAGCCAGGTGCCTATGGTGCAGGTCTGCAAACTCTGATTGATGAAGGTATCTGGGAACAGCGTGCTGATTTTGCCGAAGCATTCCTGACATGGTCTTCCTATGCTTATGGCGAACAATTATCAGGCGTTGATGCCCGCGATGCGCTAGAGGCACGATTGGCTTCGTCGGATGCGGTATTGCATAATCAGGATAATCGTGAACATGACATTCTTGATAGTGATGATTATTACCAATTTGCTGGCGGTCTGTCTGCCGCAGTGGCGCATCTGTCAGGGCGAGATGTGCCGATATATCATAATGATCACTCGTTGCCTGAGCGCCCTGTGATTCGAAGCCTTGCCGAAGAAATCAGTCGTGTCGTCAGGGGGCGCGCCAGTAATCCTAAATGGATCGCTGGTGCCATGCGGCATGGCTATAAGGGTGCTTTTGAAATGCTGGCAACAGTTGATTATCTGTTTGCTTTTGCCGCAACAACACGGATGGTTGATGAACATCATTTCACCGCACTTTATGAAGCCTATATAGAAGATGACCTAGTGCGCGATTTTCTTGAAACGGCTAATGATGCGGCCTATGACGATATGCTGGCACGCTTTGAAGAGGCAATCGCCCGCGGCCTATGGACACCAAGACGTAATAGCGTGCAAGCTGAGCTTGAGAAACGAAGGAGGAGCCTAACATGAATGATGATCAGGTGCCGAATGACATTGACCGCCATAACAGCAAGATGGCGAAGAAAAAACAGGCGCGTGACAAGATCATGGCCAGCAAGATACAGGAGAAAGGCCTGATCATTGTCAATACAGGCAAAGGTAAGGGCAAATCATCCGCCGCCTTTGGCATGATTTTTCGGTGCATCGCGCATCAGATGCCTTGTGCTGTTGTTCAATTTATCAAAGGTGGGATGGATACAGGTGAACGAAACCTGATCACGGCTCATTTTGGTGATTTATGCCAGTTTTATACCATGGGTGAGGGCTTTACATGGGAAACTCAGGATAAAGAGCGCGATATTGCCGCCGCCACAGCCGCCTGGGAAAAAGCAAAGACACTAATTCTTGATGATAGAAATACAATGGTGTTGCTTGATGAGATCAATATTGCCCTTCGTTATGGTTACATTCCGCTTGATGAAGTGATCACCTTTTTGCAAACCAAAAAGCCTGACATGACACATGTTGTCCTAACGGGGCGCAATGCGGCTGAAGAATTGATTGAAATTGCTGATCTTGTCACTGATATGTCGCTCATCAAGCATCCGTTCCGTTCAGGCATAAAGGCTCAGATTGGCGTTGAATTTTAATGGTTGACCTGTCGGCGCCATCATCACCACGTTCTCCAACACCGTGCGTAATGATTCAGGGTGCTGGCTCAAATGTTGGCAAATCGGTGTTGGTCGCTGGCTTATGCCGTTATTTTGCTAATCAGGGGCTAACGGTACGTCCATTTAAACCACAGAATATGTCGAACAATGCGGCGGCCACTGATGATGGTGGCGAAATTGGGCGTGCGCAGGCGTTGCAAGCTTTGGCTTGCCGGGTTGCGCCTTCGGTTCATATGAATCCAGTTTTATTAAAACCTGAAACAGATACTGGTGCACAGATCATAGTTCAGGGAAAACGCTTTGGCAGTATGCGTGCAAAGGAATACGGAACACATAAAGCGACATTATTGCCGCGTGTGATGGACAGTTACGATCAGCTTGCCACGTCAGTTGACCTAGTCATTGTTGAAGGCGCAGGTAGTCCGGCAGAAGTCAATTTACGTGCTGGTGACATCGCCAATATGGGCTTTGCACAGGCAGCAAATATTCCCGTTATTCTTGTTGGTGATATTGATCGAGGCGGTGTTATTGCCAGTCTAGTTGGCACGGAAATGGTGCTTGATGATATGGATTCAAATTTGATAAAAGGGTTTATAATCAATAAATTTCGCGGTGATACTAATCTATTTAGTGAGGGCATGAAAATTATCGAATCCCACACCAAATGGGATGGGGTTGGTATTTTGCCGTGGTTTTCTGACGCGCGGCTGTTACCCGCTGAAGACATACTTGATATAGAATCATCGCATTCGGCTGGCAAATCAGATAAAGCCTTGAAAATTGTTGTGCCAGTTCTGCGCCGTATTGCCAATTTTGATGACCTTGATCCTTTATCGGCTGAACCCGGGATTGATCTGGCGCTTGTTCAGGCAGGAGATGTTATTCCTGCTGATGCCGATGTTATTCTATTACCCGGCTCAAAGGCGACAATTTCCGATCTTGCCTTTATTCGCCAGCAAGGGTGGGATGCCGATATCATCGGACATGTCCGGCGTGGTGGCCGTGTATTGGGACTATGTGGCGGTTATCAGATGCTTGGTAAATGGGTGCATGACCCGCATGCTATTGAAGGCAAAGCAGGATCAGCAGAGGGGCTCGGCTTGCTGGATGTCGAGACATTTCTGGCAGATGATAAAACCGTCCGACATGTTACCGCTACAACATTAGATGGCGGCGTTCCGGTTTCGGGTTATGAAATTCATGTTGGCAGAACCCAAGGTAAAGATAGAGAACGCCCCTTGCTGATGATTGATGGACGCCCTGAAGGTGCTATATCGCCAAGCGGTCTTGTCGCGGGCAGTTATGTGCATGGCATTTTCAGCAGTAATGAATTTCGTACGTCCTTCATGCGCCAACTTGGTGGAACAGAAAGTCAGATCAATTATAATGATCTGGTAGATGAAATTTTGGATAAATTGGCGGCGCATATAGCAACGCATCTTGATATGGATAAAATTGCCAAAATTGCGGGTCTTACTAAAACGCCCTAGATAGATGCGTGTCGCCATATCAACAATAATGCAATAACAACCAGAAACAGTATTTGCGAAAGCGTCAATATCCACAGCGATTTCTTGATGTCGTCTGTTTTGACCAAACATCCTTCAATATTCATACGAGGGGCATCAACCAGTCGGTTTCCATAATATCGTGATCCTGCCAGCCAGATACCAAGCGCATATGCCATAGCGGCTTCTGGCCAGCCTGCATTTGGCGAATTATGCGTGTGCGCATCTGGGGCAATTCTATGCACGTTAGACAAGCGAAACTTGCCAGTTAAAATTCCAGCTAGGCTAATGAATAGTGCCGTCAGACGTGCTGGAACATAGTTTAACAGATCATCGAATTTTGCCGCACCATAACCAAAAGCATAATATCGTGCATTTTTATAACCGATCATGCTGTCAGCGGTATTTGTCATTTTATAAATAAGAATGCCAGGCAAACCAAAAGCTAGATACCATATAGCAGGGGCAAAAACGCCATCTGACAGATTCTCGGCACCTGTTTCGATGGCAGCACGCGCTATTTCATGTTCATCTAATTTGTCAGTTCGGCGCCCGACAATCATACCAACAGCTTTGCGGGCAGATGTAATATCGCGGCGCAAGGCATGGGCAACTGCATCTATATGTTCATGTAATGATTTGCCAGCAAGCAGGACGGTGACGATAATAATATCGGCAATCAGTCCGCCAAAAGATGCCATATATCCCGTAATTCCAGAACTGATCATCAGAATAGTTATCGCCAGCACGCCATGTATGCGCCGCCTTTTACCAGTCCATTTTTTATTTTTTTGATTAAGACGTTGCTCAAGAAAGCCTATCAATTTCCCAAAAACAACAACTGGATGTGGAAAATGCCGCCATAAAAGCGCTGGCTCGCCAAGCACCCTGTCAATCAAGATAGCCGCAATCAGAACAAGTGCTCTCAATTCAATGTCGGAAAGTAATGGCATCAGGATGAAATGTTCCGCTAACGATATGTTTTCGCCGTGATATTAAGCGATATAAGGGGCGTGGCTCAATGCGCATGTTCCAATTCGCTCAATTAATGGCGTTTATGGGTAATTGTAATTACCGCAACTTCCTAGTATGCATAGACAAGGACGGTGGACTTGTTAACAAGATGAAAGCGATTCCGGTGCGGTGTACCTAAATCAGGCATCCAATTCCGGGCCCCGGGCCAAGGTCTATGAAACAGCAACATGGCTGTGATCCTAGTTTTGCGCTTTGCTTCCATATCTAGCATATCTCCACAAATCCATGGTTTGGCCATTTTTGATGTGAGATATATATGCATAGAAATAGTTCCCGCTTTTTTATATTTGGTTGCGGCATTACGTGTAACCTGATCGCTGTGCCTGCTTTTGCCCATCTTGGTCATTTTGGTGAATTGGCTGGTCACAGCCATGTTGCTGGTGCTGTGTTGGGCGGGTTGGCTGTTGGTCTTGCTGGCATTCTGGTCGCTCAAAGCAAACGTTCACAAGATAGAGATGTCAAAAAAGCTGATAGTGACATATCGGATGACAATGTTGAAAACCCTGACGCAGGCGACGAGGCAGAACAAAATGCATGATGAAATTGGAAATCAAACGCCACAAAAATATGGTGTGATGATTTGTGGACATGGTTCACGGTCAAAGTCGGCTGTCACAGAATTTGCCGTTCTAGCGGAAAAACTGGCACCATTGTTTCCTGACTGGCCGGTTGAATATGGGTATTTGGAATTTGCAACGCCAGTAATCAAAACAGGTCTGGATGCTTTGCGCGCCAAAGGGGTGACGCATGTGCTGGCGGTGCCAGGCATGTTATTTGCGGCTGGACATGCCAAAAATGATATTCCATCGGTGCTGAACACATATGCGGCTGAACATGACATTACCATCCAGTATGGCCGTGAATTGGCGATTGATTTGCAAATGCTGCAAGCTGCTGGCGACCGGATTAAAGCGGCTGTTGATGAGGCAAACGCCGCCTATGGTCAGGTTGATCTTGCCGATACTTGTCTTGTTGTAATTGGGCGTGGTGCTTCGGACCCAGATGCTAATTCTAACGTATCAAAAATTTGCCGGATGCTATGGGAAGGCATGGGCTTTGGTTGGGCAGAAGTTGGCTATAGCGGTGTGACATTCCCTCTGGTTCAGCCGTGTCTCGAACATGTGGCGCGGCTTGGCTATAAACGCGTTGTTGTGTTTCCGTATTTCCTGTTTTCGGGCATTCTAATTGACCGTATTTATGGTTTTACTGACGAAGTGGCAGGTCATTATCCAGACATTGAATTTATCAAAGCCAGTTATCTTAATGACCATCCAAAGGTAATTGCGACCTTTGCTGACCGTGTGCGGGAAATCATCGATGGCAATAACAATATGAACTGTGCCTTGTGTAAATATCGGGCACAGGTGCTTGGTTTTGAAGCTGATGTTGGTGTGGCGCAGGAAAGCCATCATCACCATGTCGAAGGGCAGGGCATTTCAGCCCCTGGAAGCAATGTCGAGGACTGTCAGTTATGCGATAGTTTCTGTAGCGGTGCATGTCGGCTTGATAGTGACCATCATCATCACGACCACGACCATGACCATGACCATCATCATGGACACACGCATCAACCCTATCCGCATGCCAAACATCCGCATGGGCCAGAGTCGGTGCGCAGTCACAAACCCAAATCCAGTCAGGAACAAGATAGCTGAGTGGCGCTGATGACAACCTATTCCTATATCAAAGACCCGCAGGCCATTTACGATGCTTCCTTTGCACTTGTTCGTGAGCAGGCAAAGCTGGACATTTTTTCGGATGATGACGCCGAAATTGCCATCCGCATCATTCATGCGTGCGGTATGATTGATGTGGCTGAAAAGCTGATTATTGATATCAATGCGGTATCCGCAGGTATTGCCGCTTTGCGGGCAGGTGCAGATATTTTTTGTGATTGTGAAATGGTGGCGTCGGGTATTACACGGCGGTTTCTGCCTGCTGATAATTCGGTTCTGGTAACACTTAATGATCCGCAAACACCAGCTAGAGCGTTGGCGGACAAAACCACTCGCTCGGCAGCGGCGGTTGATCTGTGGGATGAACGGCTTAATGGCGGCATTGTGGTTATTGGGAATGCGCCAACGGCATTGTTCCGTTTGCTTGAACGCATACGCGATGAGTCAGTCAAACCAGCCTTGATCCTTGGTTTTCCTGTTGGTTTTATCGGCGCGGCTGAATCAAAAGCAGCACTGGCATCATTGGTGGCACTATCTGATGATAGCCATGTAACCGGTAATCATGCAAAGCCCAGCCCGCTAAAGATGCCTGCTTTTATTACCCTTCATGGTACCCAAGGCGGGTCGGCGATTGCCGCGGCGGCATTAAATGCGCTTGCCATGATTGCGAGACGGCCATAATGCGCAAAGCCAGTCAAAAAATCACGATTATTGGCGTCACCGAGGCAGGATGCATGGCTTTGGCGCCGGACGCACGCGCTAAAATCAAGACCGCCGATTACATATTTGCATCGAAACGCTTTCATGCGACGATTGATGCCGATGGTGAGATTGAAAGTTGGCCATCACCATTTTCTGATTTGACGGCTAGGCTTGAGGCTGTTGACGGAAACATTGTTATTCTTGCAACAGGTGATCCATTGTGGTTTGGCGTTGGCGCAAGCCTGATCGCACATTTTGGTCATGAAAGATGCGCGATCATGCCTGCTGTTTCGGGGTTTCAGATGGCGGCATCACGCATGGGGTGGCCACTTGCCTCATGTGAAACGGTAACGGTGCATGGTCGGCCGATAACGTCTATTGTTCCTTATCTCTATCCACGGGCGCGTCTGCTTGTGTTGACGGCGAACTGCCAATCTGCTGCAGATATTGCCACACTTCTGGTTGATTACGGATATGGATCAGCGCAGATGACAGCTTTAGGTGATATTGGCGGCGATCAAGAAGCCCGCCATGATGGTGTTGCCAGCACATGGGCACATACAAACATTTCCGATTTTCATATCATGGCGATCACCGTTCCTGAAGATGTAGGTGCAGCAGGCATGGCACTTTCGGACAGTCTGTTTGAAACTGATGGCAAAATGACAAAGCGCGATTTACGGGCAAGCGCGCTGGCAAAACTGGCACCCTTTCCGGACGCTGTGCTTTGGGATGTTGGTGCTGGCTCAGGCGCGGTTTCGATTGATTTTCTGCGTCATGCACCGCGCGGCAAGGCCTATGCGATTGATCGCGATGCTGCACAGATCAAACGTGCCGTAAATAATGCCATGCGTCACGGTGTTGGCGCGCCGACTAATGATCCAGATGCGGCAGGGTTTCATGCGCTACATGCGACCTTGCCTGATGCGCTGGCTGACCTGCCGCCTGCCGATGCTATTTTTATTGGTGGTGGTCTTTCGCCTGCGGTAATAACTCTTTGCCAAAAGCGTCTGCGCGCTGGCGGCGTGCTTGTTGCTCATGCGGTCACACTGGAAAGCGAAGCAATATTGTTGTCGTCTTGGCAAGCCACAAAAGGCGATTTGACCCGCATAGCTGTGAATCATGCTGACCCTGTTGGCGGTTATCATGGCTGGCGTGCATTGATGCCGGTTACACAATGGGTCTGGCATAAAGACGCCAATATAAGCGGGAACGGCACATGAATTTAGGGACATTATATGGCGTTGGCACGGGTCCAGGCGATCCGCAACTTGTCACGCGCCGCGCATGGAACCTGATTGAATCCGCCCAAGTCATTGCCTATCCGGCACCTGATAATGGTGTCAGCTTTGCGCGCTCAATTGTTGTGGATGCCATATCTGATGATGCTGTTGAAATTCCAATGCTGGTGCCAATGCGAAGCGGACGGATGCCAGCACAAAACATCTATGATCAGGGCGCAATTGCGATTAAAGCCCATCTTGATGCGGGGCGTGATGTTATCGTTTTGTGTGAAGGGGACCCGTTATTCTATGGCTCATTTATGTATTTACTGGCGCGTTTTCGTGATTATGAAGTTGAAATCATTCCCGGCATAACCTCGATGACGGCCTGTGCGGCGGCTGAGGCGCACCCGCTTGTGGCACGTAACGATATTTTGACCATTCTGCCTGCCCCTCTGGATGATGCCACGTTGGCGGCAGGCATCAAAGCTGCCGAAGCGGTTGTAATCATAAAGGTGGGCCGTCACCTGGCGCGCATTCGAAGCCTGTTTGATCAGCTAGGGTACGCCGAAACAGCCCGTTATGTCAGTCATGCGTCATTACCGCATCAAACCTGTCGCAAATTATCTGATGCTCCTGATGATGCGCCTTATTTTTCAATGATTATTTTGTATAAGGGCGATGATCCATGGCTATAACGTCCCAGAGTCCTGTTTTTGTCGTATTGACGGCAACGGGGCTGACTCTTGCCAGAACGCTGGCGTCGCGTATTGATGCCGATATTCATGGCTTGCAAGGGCGATGTCCTGATGCGCCATATCAGTTCGATGACACAATCGCCCATATTGGCGCATTATTTGTGGCAGGGCGTCCAATAATTGGTGTTTGTGCATCGGGCATCCTGATCCGCGCGGTTGCCCCTTATCTTTTGCATAAAACAGCTGATGCGCCGCTATTAGCTCTATCGGATGATGGTCTGAATATTGTGCCCTTGCTGGGTGGGCATCATGGCGGACTCAAGATCGCCAAAGCACTAGCGTCCAAATATGATTGTCATATCGCAGTCACCACCGCAGGCAATATCACTTGGGCGGTATCACTGGACGAACCGCCGCAAGGGTGGCGGCTGGCAAATCCCGATCAGGCCACATCAGTCATGGCAACTTTGCTGGCTGGAACAGGCGCAAGGCGCGATGGTGAAGCCCATCCGGCACTTGATAAATGGCTGGCTGAAGTGCCGCATGGTGATGACGTGATTTTGACTGCCACGATGCGTGCAATTCACCCCGCCAGCAATCAGCTTGTCTTTTGCCCGCAACAGCTTGTTCTGGGTGTTGGGTGTGCAAGAGGATGTGCGGCAGATGAATTGATTTCGCATGTCCTTGAACATCTGGCTACGCATGACCTCAATCCGGCGGCGATTGCCGCCATAGTCTCGGTTGATATTAAGGCTGATGAGCCAGCAATTAAGGCTTTGGCCGCACATCTTGATGTTCCGTTTCAGGTTTTTGATGTCGCACGTCTTGAAGCTGAAACGCCGCGTTTGGCAAATCCGTCGGATGTTGTCTTTAACGAAATTGGGGCGCATGGCGTCGCCGAAGCCGCGGCATTGGCGGCGACGGGTGCAAATGGACGTTTGATTGTCGAAAAACAGAAATCGGCATCAGCCACGATGGCAGTTGCCATGCTTGATACGCCTTGTGTGGACATCATTAAGTTGGGCGGTCGAAAAACGGGTCGGGTTATGCTTGTCGGGATTGGTCCCGGGCAAAGCTCATGGCGGACACCTGAGGCATCACGCATGATACAGACAGCTGATGAGCTGGTTGGTTATGGACTGTATATTGATATTCTAGGTGCCATTGCGGCTCATATTCCAAGGCGGGATTTCAAGCTTGGCGAAGAAGAAGCGCGTTGTCGTTATGCCTTGGAAACGGCCGCTACTGGCAAGGATGTTGCCATTATTTGTTCAGGTGATGCGGGTATTTATGCAATGGGGGCATTGGTGTTTGAATTGCTTGATCGCACTGATGATACAGGCGGCGTTAGCGATGCCGCGCGGCGGGTTGAAATTGTCAGTGCCCCTGGAATTTCGGCACTTCAGGCTGCCGCCGCAAGGTCAGGGGCTTTGCTAGGTCATGATTTCTGCACTATCTCATTATCAGATTTATTGACGCCATGGACAGCTATTGAACAACGTATTCATGCCGCTGGTGCAGGTGATTTTGTTATTGCTTTTTACAATCCGGTTTCAATGCGACGGCGAAGCCAGCTAGCGGCAGCCAGAGATATTCTTATTTCCTATCGCGGCGACAATGTGCCGGTTCTGTTGGCGCAAAATTTAGGGCGTCCCGATGAGAAACTGACCTATATCACACTTGGCACATTGAACATTGATGATGTCGATATGCTGACTGTTGTCATGGTTGGTGCCCAATCATCGCGTATGTTTGAACGTGGCGCTGGGCCAGCGATCTACACCCCGCGGGGCTATGCTAAACATCTTGATAATTCTATGTCGCAGGACAAGGAAACAAAGGCATGACTGTTCACTTTATTGGTGCTGGGCCTGGTGACCCTGAATTAATTACGGTTCGGGGGGTACGCTTGATCGAAAGCTGTCCGGTTTGCCTTTACGCTGGATCATTGGTGCCTGAAGCGGTTGTGGCATCCGCCCCTGACAATGCACGGGTCGTTGACACAGCCTCTTTGACACTGGATCAAATCATGGCTGAAATTAGCCTTGCGCACGAAAAAGGTATGGATGTTGCGCGTGTTCATTCAGGTGATCCGTCACTATATGGTGCTATTGCCGAACAAATTCGGCGGTTAAAGAAACTTGGTATTGATTATGACATCACGCCTGGCGTTTCTGCCTATGCTGCTGCTGCGGCGGCACTGGGTATCGAATTAACCATACCCGAGGTCAGCCAGAGCCTTATATTGACGCGGACAGCGATGAAATCATCAGCTATGCCGAAAGGTGAGGAACTGACCAGCCTTGGTCGAACTGGAGCCACCCTTGCTATTCATCTATCCGTGCGCAATTTGCGTCAGATAGAGCGTGATTTGACGCCTTTTTATGGATCTGACTGTCCGGTCATCATTGCCTATCGCGTTGGCTGGCCTGATGAGGCCTATATTCATACGGATCTGGCACATATGCACAAAGCTGCACAGGCGCAAAAAATTACCCGCACGGCTTTGATTTTTGTTGGTAAAAGCCTTGATCAAGACATCGATTTCCGTGACAGCGCTTTATATGATTCTGAGCATGTCCATATTTTGCGCCCCAAAAAGGACAAAGCATAAGTCTAGATAGCGGCGATGATATGGGCGTAAGAGCCGGTAACACTACCTTTGATAAGCCCCATAGTCCCGACATTGTTACCTGCCGCATCTTTGGCATCAAAAAGCGCATCACCAGCGGATTTGGTGGCTGTTGTATAATGAAATTCATGCGCCATAAGGGTGCTGGCAAGCTTGTCATTCCACAGACCTGCATGTTTAGTTGTCAGTGTCCGGTAGCCAAGATGCAGTTTGCGTTTGGCAAAACTGGTTTCAAGGCCAAGCAACCCTGCCATTGCAAAGCGGGTGCCGTCGGCATCGATAATGGCGTCACCCAAAACCATAAAGCCACCACATTCGCCATAGATGGGGATATTTTGGCTGGCCATTTGTTTAATGCCGCCTATGAAATGCTTGGCAGTGCTTAATCGTGGCAAATGCAACTCTGGATAACCACCAGGCATATAGACAAATTCGGCATCTGCAGGGGGGACTTCGTCATTTAACGGTGAAAAGGGTGATATTGTGGCACCAGATGCCGCCCATTCATCAATGATATGGCTGTAGCTAAAGCCGAATGCCGCATCATTTGCTATCGCAATATGCTGGGCTGGAACAGCTAGTGCCGTTTGTGGTGTGGCCTGTAATGCAAGTGGTACGGCAAGCTTTTGAATAAGGCTGAGATCAAGATGTGTTTCTACAAGCTTTGTAGCGGCATCAATCACGCTATCAAGACGGCCACTTGCGGCCAGATCAGCGGCCTGAACAAGGCCAAGATGGCGTGATGGCACATCAATATCAGCCGTTGTTGGTATGCTGCCAAGCATGGGGATGTCATAATGTGACATGGCTTCGGCAATAAGTGTGTGATGGCGGGGGGACGCCACATGGTTTAAAATAAGGCCAGCTATGTGTGTATTTGACGCGCCTGCGGCATGACCTTGCGCATGCTGGCGCAATATATGGTCAAGGCCGGCAGCAAGCGCGGCCGCATTTTGCGCAGTATTGCGCACATCAATGACAAGGATAATTGGCAGGCCAAGATGACAAGCCAGATCCGCTGTACTACCGCGGCCATTATGTGTGCCGTCAAAAAGCCCCATGACGCCTTCGACAATCAATCTATTGGCTTTCTGTCGCGCTAAATGCCTGTCGAGCAGACTGTCAATCAACTTTGGCGTCATGGCATGACTATCCAGATTGATGGCGGCCTGACCGGCGGCGGCTTTTAAAAAGGCACTATCAATATAATCGGGGCCGGATTTAGCCGCAGCAATAGACATGCCTGATTTGCGTAGTGCATTCAAAAGGCCAAGGGTGATAACTGTTTTGCCACTGCCTGAGGACAAACCGCTAACGACAAAACCTTTACATGTCATTATCCGGTTTCCGCTTCTGACCTTACGTCAAGCGGATCAAGATTGCGTGGGGGAATGCCTTGCATCTGCCCCATCCAGTCAAGACATTGCCGCATCAACGCAACACGTCCAATACAAACAATCGCGGGTGCGCCAATCCCTGATGTTGTTATATCTTCATGTGCCTTTATCAGCGTTGTTTCCAATACCTGCATATCATCGCGTGTTGCATTATTAACCACCGCAACAGGTTCATGTGGATCACGGCCAGCGGCGATCAGCTTTTTACAGATATCAGGCATATGCTTGATTGCCATATACATGACAATGACTTGTGACCCTTTGGAAAGCGCGTCCCAGTCAAGCGCCGATGGCATCAGGCCAGTTCGGTCATGTCCGGACAAAAAGGTTACTGACTGATTCACATCACGATGCGTGACCGGAATGCCAGCATAGGCAAGTCCGCCGATACCTGCCGAAATGCCCGGAATGATCCGCAATCTGATGCCTGCTTGAACAAGCGTCTGGGCTTCCTCACCGCCACGACCAAACACAAATGGATCGCCGCCTTTCAAACGTAAAACGCGTTTGCCAGCTTTCGACAATTCGATAAGACGTAAAGAAATATCGCGTTGTTTGGGTGACGGTTTGCCGCCGCGCTTGCCAGCATACTCAATGTCGGCATCGGGTTTTGCCCACGATAAAAGTGCTTTATCAACCAGTGCATCATAAATGATGATGTCAGCCTGTTGCAGGGCATTTAGTGCATGCAAGGTCAACAGTCCTGGATCACCCG
>NZ_CAXBVX010000040.1:0-16227 GCF_963979125.1 uncultured Candidatus Puniceispirillum sp. | reverse complement strand
CCAGACATTAAAAATACCTAGCGTGATGGTTGGAATAGCAAAATATTCAACCGTACCAAAATCCGAAACCACTTCCATCAAGACCAATGCAAGCCCTGCCATTATCGCTGGTCTGGCAAGCGGTAGCCCGACAGTCCAGAATTGCGATTTATCATGCACCAGCGCAATTTCAAACAGGCTGGCTGGCGTCAGACGAAAAGCCACACGTGTGACCATATAAATATAAGGATAAAGCACCGACGCCATGACCAAGGCCGCACCGCCAAGTGACCTGATTTCTGGAAACCAGTAATCCTGCGCTGATTGCCACCCAAAAATACTACGCATGCCACTTTGAACAAACCCAGCATATTCAAAAAAATCTGTATAGGTATAGGCGATAATGTAAGCTGGAATTGCGGCTGGCAACAACAGCGCCCATTCCAGCACTTTCTTGCCTGCAAAATTATAGCGGCTGACAACCCATGCTGTGCTGACACCAAAACCAATAGCTAAAACACCAACGCCAGCCATCAAAATGAGCGTGTTTATTACATAGGTTCCCAACACTGTATTCAGCAGATGTGTCCATAACCCGTCACTATCACCACTCGCAGTGACAACAAGTGCCAACACAGGCGCCAAAGATAATGCGCATAAAAGCACGACGACAATCAGCCAGCGATCAATATGTTGCCGTGGAACGCCTGCCCAGTTTGAAAGAAATGTAGCTACCATAAAACCAGTTCAACTGTCTTTGCGTGTATGGTCTAACTTTGTCTGATCAACCAATGGCAAGATACGTAAATATCGGATAAGAAGTTAATAAGAATGATTATCAAAATCAAAAACTGTTTGCAAGCATCAAGTTGATAATCATTCTCAATTTTAAAATTCAAAAATAAAATTCCTTTAATTCTATTAAATAGCCCCTTTTATTTCGCCCGCATTGCTTCTATCTGTACACGGTATCACTGTCGCCCGTTCCGCAATAAAATCATTCAGAAAGCCTTTATCTATGACCGAATTTATGACTGATGCGCTTGTCATCTCCATTCTACAAATTATCGCAATCGACATAATTCTGGGTGGTGATAATGCGATTATAATTGCGCTGGCATGTCGTGATCTTCCTGAACGTCAGAAAAAGCTGGGTATTTTGTGGGGAACAGCTGGGGCCATCATTTTGCGGGTTATTCTGGTTTTCTTTGCCACGACCTTGATGGCGGTTCCGGGGCTAAAGCTTATTGGCGGGCTTCTGCTTTTATGGATTGGTGTAAAATTACTTATCGAAAATGACGGTGAAAATGAGCATAAGGTCAATAGTTCACAAGGGCTGATGACAGCTATCCGTACAATCATAATTGCCGATTTTGTCATGAGTCTGGACAATTCGATTGCCATTGCGGCGGCGGCAAAAGGTAATATGTATCTTGTGGTTTTTGGCTTGCTTCTCAGCGTTCCCATCATCATTGCAGGTAGCGCCATAATCCTCAAACTAATGTCCCGCTATCCCGTTATCATCAGCATGGGTGCTGGCCTTTTAGGATGGCTTGCTGGCGATTTAATCGTTCATGACCCGCTTTTGGAAAGCTATCTGAGTCTTCACATCCCTTATGCAAATATATTGGTTGCGGGCGGGCTGGCGGCCATCGTGGTCACCGTCGGGCGGGCGCTTGCAAAGCGGCAAAAACCCGTTTAATCAGCCATCGTCTTGTGCGAAACAACGCCGATATATACGCCTGTAGCGATAATTGCGACAAACCCAACCCATTGCCAATAATCCAGATACTCACCAATAAACAACGCAGACGACAACGCCGCAACGATAACTTCCGACAGCATCAAAATGCCAACCAGACCGGGTGAAACATACTGATTTACCCGAAAAATAATCAGCACTGACGGCAGGAAAATACACACCGAAGCTACAAATGCCACAGGTAGCCCACTTATCAGAACGGTCACATCCGGAATTGGCACGGCCAGAACCAACGCCGCTATAGCGGCCAGAACCCCGCCAACACCATATTGAAACAAGGTGATATTCATAATATTGGCTTTTGGATATTTGCCAATGATGATCGACCCGACTGACCAGCTTATGCCAGATAGCAACCCCAGCAAATCACTGGCAACAAACTGCATATCAAAGACATTCACCTGCATGATCAGAATGCACCCAACCAACCCCATACTTATGGCAATCCAGCGCCCCGCATTTAGTTTTTCTGCTAGATAGATGCTGCCAAGCAAGGTTGACCATATCGGTGTTAGATAAAATAAAACCGTGGTTTTTGTCACTGACGCCACAACAAGACCAAGAGAATACAGCACAAAGCCAATGCCCATTGCGCCCCCTGCAGCAAGGTAAATACCCCAATCAGCGCGATGTGCCATCAATGACTTTTTGCAGAATGGAAACAGGGCTATAAAAGGCAACGTCTGAAAACTGACCACAACCCATAAACCATCGATACCTAGACTTTCGACATAGCGCATCGGCACCCAGATCAACCCCCACAGGGATGCCGCCGCACAAACCAGCAACAATCCCGTGCGTTTATTTGTTGATTCAAGAATGGCCTGTGAAATACCCAATATACACCCTTTGCTGTACCTATGGCGTCTTGTTTGGATTATTGAAGATCAGCAAAAGCATCTTGCAAACGTGCCACAGCTTCAACAATAAGGGCGCGGCGTGTTGCCAGATTGAAACGCATGAAATTATCGCCGCCTGCCCCGAAACTACTACCAAAATTTCCGGCAATCCGTGCTTTTTGCGTCACCCGGCTGTTAAATTCATCTGGTTTCATTCCCGTATCAGCAAAGCCAACCCAGGTCAGATAGGTTGCTTGTAAAGGCATTATGCTTAATCCGGGAATATTGCGGATACCTTCGGCAAAGATTCGGTTATTCTCGGACAGATATAACCGCAACGCGTCAAGCCACGCATCACCATGTTCATACGCGGCTTCCGACATAATCATGCCAAAGCGGTTTAGCGATATACCCGCCGCCTTTTGTGCTTTTATAAATTGATTACGCAACGTCATATTTTCAATAATCACACTGCCCAGCATGGCACCTGCAAGATTGAATGTCTTTGTCGTTGCGGCCAACGTGACCAGACTTGCCGTAAATTCTGGCGCAATTTTTGCCAGCACATGATGCTCATTTCCGTCCAGAATAATGTCATGATGCACTTCATCACTTATCAGAATAATATCGCGCTCAGCGCAAAACACCATGACCGCACGCAGCTCATCCTTTGTCCATATACGCCCACCGGGGTTATGCGGCGAACACAGAAACATCAGCTTTTCATCACCCTTCAGCCGCGACGCCAACGCATCCAGATCCATATGATAACGTCCGTCATCAAGCACCAGTTCAGACTCGATAACCTTACGGTCATTCGCCCTAATCAGCCGATGAAACGCATGATAGACGGGCGAGAAGACAATGACGCTGTCGCCCACATCGCTATAGGCGTGAACTGCCAGCGATAGCGCATTGACCAGCCCATGCGTATTCACAATCCAGTCTGGCTGAACAGTCCAGCCATGCCGGCGGCGCATCCAGCCAACAAGCGCGCTTCGGAAGCTTGAATCATCGCCGTAATAGCCGTAAACGCCATGCGTATGCATATCTTTCAGCGCATCGGAAACGCCTTGTGGTGGCTTGAAATCCATATCAGCGACCCACATCGGAATGCCGTCATGCGGCGACACATTATAATTTGCCTGCATGGTGTCCCATTTGTCCGAATGGGTGTTTGTGCGATTAATGATTTCGTCAAAATCTATTGTCATCAAGAATCCTACTGGCAAAAAGTATGTGGCTGATAGCCAATATTTCCAAAGGCAACGGTGTGGAAAATCATCTCTGAGATAAAACCACGCAAATAATCCAATAAATTACAGTCGTTTATCGGCACAGGTCAAGCTACCACCTTGAAAGCCATACGCTATAATGTAGCATCAAGCGCCGTGATCAGCTTTTGCACCTCATCAGCATGGGTGTAATGCACAAAGCTCAAACGCAGCACACCGGGGTCTGCCGCAACGCCCATCGCTTCGATCAGACGCACAGCATAAAAGTCACCACCACCTGCCATAACACCATGATTTGCAAGCGTCTCGGCCAATTCTGTGGCTGGTTTATCTGCATGTATGGCCACTGTTGGTACACGTTGCCCCACCTTATCAGCGCCCATTATACGAATATCATTTCGGCTACGCAGATAATCCAGCAAAGGCGTCAGAATCAAATCTTCATAATCGCGTTGTAACTGGCGCACTGCCCGACCACGCGCCGCTGCATCTTCATTTGGCGTAAAATGATGGTCATGAACAGCATCAATATAATCCGCCATGCCAGCACAGGCGGCAATTTGGGCATGATCGGGTCCAGCTGGGGTAAAGCGTTTATACCGAACATCACTGTTAAAAAAATGTGCCTGATTAGGCAACCGATCAGCCAGATCACGCGCAATAAACATGATGCCTTGATGCGGACCATATGTTTTATAGCTTGAAAACAGATAAATATCCGTTCCCAAAGCCCGCATGTCAGGCAAGCCGTGCGGCGCCATGCTGACCCCATCGGTACAGGTTACAGCGCCAACATCATGTGCCATACGGGCAATATCGGCAACGGGGTTTTCTTGGCCAACGATATTTGAACAATGCGGAAAACAAACCAGCTTGACGTTTTCATCCAGAATGGTCGCAAGCGTCGCAAGGTCAAGCTGGCCACTTTCGGCATCGACATGCCATTCACGCACCTCAATGCCTTTATCGGCAAGCCGCCGCCACACGCCGGTATTTGCTTCATGATCCTGATCTGTGACGATAATGGCATCACCCGAAGACAGCATTTGTCCAAATGCCTGAGCCAGCACATATGTATTTTGACTTGTTGATGGACCAAAACTCAGCTCATCACTATGGATATTCATCAAACCTGCAAGCCGCGTGCGGGCTTCATCCATTTCTTCACCGCCAAGCCGCGACGCATCATAGGGCGCATAGGGTTGCACTTTTCGTTCACGATAGAAACGATGCAGACGATCAACAACGTGTTTACATGTATAAGAGCCGCCCGCATTTTCAAAAAATGCCTGCCCAGCTAGTGATGATTCTGAAAAAGCAGGAAACTGACTACGGATGAAATCTATGTCCAAGCTACGCATAAAGAATCCTTTAATTAAAATTGCCCAATTAAGATGACTTAGCGCTTTCACGCAAAGCAGATATTGTCGCGCGGGGGCTAATTGCCTCAGTGCCTATCATAAGCTCTAATACGGCACCAGTCGAAGACTGCATGGCACGGCCAAAAGCCGCGCTAAATTCATCGGTATTTGCTACCCGTTCGCCATGAAAGCCATAGGCTGACGCCAATGTCACAAAATCGGGGTTGATAAGATCGGTACCTGATACACGATGCGGATAGGTGCGTTCCTGATGCATGCGGATTGTGCCATAGGTACCGTTATTCAAAATCAGAATGATTGGCTGGATATTTTCCTGCATTGCTGTGCCCAGCTCATTGCCATTCATCTGAAAGTCACCATCACCGGCGAAACACAGAACCGTCCGCTCAGGGTATCTTGCTTTGGCCGCAATCGCGGCGGGAACCCCTGCTCCCATCGCCCCACTTTGCGGTCCCAGCAAACGCGACTTACGACCAAACTTCATGAACCGGTTTGGCCACAGGGCAAAATTGCCTGCACCATGTGTCACGATCACGTCATCGGGCAACATCTCAGCCAGAACCCCCATCACAACCCCCATATCAACGGGGCTTTCCTGTGGGGCAACCTCAAAACTGTTTAAATATGTGTGGCGCGCGTCAGCACACCATTCCTGACGCTTTGCATTAGGTGTTAGCCTTATAGATGATAACGCTTCGGCAAAACAATTTGGCCCTGAATGAAGTGGCAAATCTGCCGCATAAATTTTACCCAATTCACCATCAGATACATGGCTATGAATCAATTTGGCTTTCATGTTGGGGCTGTCAAAAAGCTGATAGGCATCGGTTGTCATTTCACCAAAGCGTATATTGATCGCCATAATCACATCTGCTTCACGCAACAGCGACTTCATATAGCCATTCATACCGACACTGGCATCACCAGCATAGCAATCATGGTGGTTATCAATTATGTCGTGGAACCTATGCGCCGCAACAATGGGCAGATTATTACCTAAACAGAAATCACATAACGCATCAACACCGCCCTTTTCCCAGCGACTTCCCCCAACGATAACAACAGGCTTTTCCGCCTCATTAAGCATGGCCTCAACCGCGGCCAGTTGCGTCATTGAAATGGCTGGCTCGGGGATGTTGACAGCTTTGCATGGCAAGGTTGTAACCTCTTGCGTCAGTAACGTTTCGGGCAATGACACAATGACAGGACCCGGGCGGCCACTAAGGGCTGTTGCCCACGCCCGACTGATTAATTCGGGAATCCGTTCCGCATCGTCAATTTCAACAACCCATTTTGCAATACTGCCAAAATAGGCTGTATAATCAATTTCCTGAAAGGCTTCGCGGCCAATCATATCGCTACCAACCTGACCGACGAATAACAGCATCGGCGTCGAATTTTGCATAGCGGTATGTACGCCTATTGATGCGTTGGTAGCGCCTGGCCCGCGTGTCACAAAACAAAGCCCCGGGTCTCCGGTGAGTTTGCCCCAGGCCTCAGCCATATAGGCCGCCCCGCCTTCCTGACGCGCCATGATGAAACGAAAATCATCTTGGTGGTCATGCATGGCGTTAAGAACAGCAAGATAAGACTCACCTGGCACACCAAACCCAACTTTGGCACCAAGTGTAATCAGGCACTCCATTAACAGACTGCCACCATCTTTCATAGCTGTGTCCATACCCAATAAAGAAGCCCTCTGACCTGCGTTATGACTATATCAGGCTGGTAATATCACAAACATCTATTTTGATATGTTTGCAACCATTGAAACCGCTTTGGCAAATGGCGCAACGCGCCCGCCCGCCAGACCCGGGACATTGATACGGCTGTCACCAACAATATACATGCCATGATCTGTTCGCAGCGTTTCTACCTGCTCAGGCGAAAGACCAAGACGTGAAAACATGCCGCGATGATCCTTGATAAAATCAAAATGATCCGAATTGCATTGCTGACGCAATGCTTCCGCCAGATTTTCACGGACAGTTAGCATGGCAAGCCGCATATCTTCCAGCTCGGCTTCCCACTCGGCGCGCAAATCAGCATCCGACAGAATAATGGCGACAAGTGCCGCTCCATGATCTGGGGCAAAGGAATAGTTCATTCGGTTCAATGTTGCCAGATTACCCTGAGTCACCGTTGCAGAGTCAGCGTCCTTGGCGATAACCATTGCACAGCCAACACGATCACGATAAAGGCCAAAATTTTTAGAACATGATGCCGCCACCATCATTTCGGGCATGCGCGAAGCCATAGTGCGCATATGAACAGCATCTTCTTCCAGCCCGTCACCAAAACCCTGATAGGCAATATCAACAAGCGGCATAACATTCTTTTCAAGCACAAGATCAGTAATCGCATGCCATTGATCGGCTGTCAGATTAGCCCCTGTCGGGTTATGGCAACAACCATGCAATACAAGCATGTCACCAGCCTGCATGCCCTGAAGCGATGCCATCAAACCGTCAAAGTCAACACCGCTAGTCGCGGCATCAAAATAATCGTAATTTTCGGTTTTGAAACCCAAATGCTTGGCCATTGCCACATGCGAAGGCCAGCTTGGGTTGCTAACCCAGATAGTCGCATCGGGATTCAACATTTTCATGGCTTCAAAAAGCTGATGCAAGGCGCCTGTGCCACCTGGCGCTTGCAAGGTTGCCACACGGTCTGCCGCAACCGCGCCACCCAATACCAACTTGCGCATCTCATCCCTAAATATCTCATCACCGGCAAGCGCTTTGTAAGATTTAGAGGTCTGCTCCGCATGTAACCGAATTTCGGCCTTTTTAACAGCTGTCATAATCGGTGTTTTGCCATCAGCATCCTTATAAACGCCAACGCCAAGGTCAATTTTATTCTCGCGTGTGTCAGCGGCAAAAAGTTTACCAAGACCAAGAATGGGATCAGCTTTCGCTGGTACAAGCTTTTCAAGCATTATAAATGTTCCGATTGTTGAGGCCATAAACCTAATTAGTAGGGCAAATTTGCCGCCCAAGGCAATAGCTTTTAGCTAGCGTTTGACCTCGGGTATCAGACCACGTGGGGCAAAGCGCAATACCAGCAGTAAAACCAGGCCCATAGTGATAAGGCGCATATGCGCGGCGCTATTTATCAAATGCAGGCGCAACCAGTGATCTTCTGCCATCCCTGAGGTCAGCACATCAATAAGCCATAGCCCCATTGGTTCGGCTTCAATCCAGAAAAACCATATGATAAAGCCACCTAGAATCGAGCCCCAGTTATTGCCAGACCCACCAACGATAACCATAACCCATATTAGAAACGTAAAACGAAGCGGCTGGTAGGTGGTTGGGGTAAATTGACCATCAAGTGTCGTAAGCATGGCACCTGCGACACCCACAACAGCAGATCCCAGAACAAATACCTGCAAATGTCGCCATGTCACATTCTTGCCCATGGCACTAGCGGCGGTTTCATTATCACGAATGGCGCGCATCATCCGGCCCCAAGGCGAACGAAGCGCGGTTTCAGACAACCAGAGAATAATCAACAAAATAGCCGTGAATAATACGGCATAGCATAACTTGACGACGACAGATGAGGCATCTTCCACCTGCATACCAAGGTTATTCGCAAAATCCTGAAAACTGGCTGACTTGTTTAAATCAACTTCATAAGGAACAGGGCGCGGCAAGCCAGCAACATTTTTGACACCGCGCGTTAGCCAATCCTCAAATTTCAGAAAATAAATGATGATTTCGGAAATACCTAATGTCGCAATCGCCAGATAATCTGACCGCAGGCCTAGTGATATTTTTCCAACCACCCACGCCGCCGCCGCCGCAAATAGGCCGCCAACAAACCAACTCAAAATGATGGGCAATCCTGCACCGCCTAAAAATCCGGTCTTGGCTGGTTCGACAGATTCAATTGCCATAACAGCTGGATCAATGATTGACCGCATGATGATATAGCCAATCAGAATGGCAAGGCCTGTAAGCCAAAAACGCCGACGTCCCATATGCGCTGTTTTGCGCCAGACAAGCACGCCAACGGCGATCATCCCCAGACCAGCGATCAAACCACCCACAATGCCTACACCGCCAACCTGCCACGCTTCGGAAACGGGCTTGGATGCAACCAGAACACCAGCCAGCCCCCCCAGCGCGGCAAACCCCATGATGCCAACATTAAACAGACCCGCATAGCCCCACTGAATATTGACCCCAAGCGCCATGATCGCTGAAATCAAACATAGATTTAAAAGCGATAGCGATACGCTCCAGCTTTGCAAAAAGCCTACAAACACAAGCAAGGCCGCCATAATCGAGAAACAGACAAGATTCCTTTGTTTATCTGTCATATCGATTTTCCACTAAAAATACCGGTTGGCTTGACCAGAAGCACAATCACCAGAATGAAAAAAGAAACCGCAAATTTGTAATCGGTGGACAGGAATTGAACCAACCCTTCAGGTGCCATGCTTTCAGGCAATAAATAGGTCACAACACGTTTATAGGCAAAGGTGATAATCAGTTCGGAAAAGGCAATCACAAACCCGCCAGCAATGGCACCAACAGGACTGCCGACACCGCCGACAATAGCCGCCGCAAAAATTGGCAATAGCAGTTGCAGATAGACAAACGGCTTAAAGCTTTTATCAAGACCGTATAAAGTGCCCGCTATTGTTGCCAATGCAGCGGTGATAATCCATGCGATCATCACGACCCTATCTGGATTGATACCAGACAACAGCGCCAGATCTTCATTATCCGAAAAGGCACGCATCGATTTACCCGTGCGCGTCCGGTTTAAAAACCAGAATACGGCCGCCACAACAATGACGGCTGTTATAACTGTCACCCCTTGCGAAGTTTTTATCGCCAAACCTTCATTCAGGCCTGTAATCTGCTTAAAGGCACGCGCTTTCATGATAAAACGCGCACCATCGCCAAATAGCTGGTCATTAGGGCCGATAATAAAACGGATCACCCCGCCAGTAATGAACATCACGCCAACCGAAACAATAAGATATGTTACGGGCGATGCTTTTTGCTCGCGATAATAGCGATAGACCAGACGATCAGTCGTCAGACAAAGAGCAATAGTGCCAAGGATGCCCACTGGCAACGCCAACAAAGCTGTCGGAAGCGGGGCAATGCTAACGCCTGCTGATTGTAGCCACCATGTCACAAGGATCGTAATCATGGCACCAAAGGCCATCGTTTCCCCATGCGCAAAATTGGAAAAGCGCAAAACACTATAGATAAGCGTTACGCCCAAGGCACCAAGCGCAAGCTGGCTTCCATAAGCCAAGCCAGGCACAAGAATGAAATTCGCCAGAATAACCAGAGGATTCAGAATATCAGCCATCATCACCCTCCCAGAAATGCTTTGCGTACATTTGGATTGGCCATTAATGCCGCCCCTGTGTCGGTATAGCGGTTTTCGCCTTGCACCAGCACAAAACCTTTATCAGCAATATTTAACGCCTGCTTGGCATTTTGTTCGACCATCAAGATCGCAATACCGGTACGCGCCACTTCGATAATCCGGTCAAACAGTTCATCCATAACAATCGGCGATACGCCTGCTGTTGGTTCATCAAGCATCAATACTTTTGGTTTGGTCATCAAAGCTCGCCCAACGGCGACCTGCTGGCGTTGCCCCCCTGATAACTCACCTGCGGGCTGAAACCGCTTCTCGTGCAAAATAGGAAACAACCCATAAACCTGATCCATTGTTTCGGCAATGTCATCACGGCGAATAAAGGCGCCCATTTCAAGGTTTTCTGCAACCGTCATGCTGGTAAATACATTGCTGTTCTGCGGCACAAAGCCCATGCCCTTAAGCACACGATCCTGCGGCTTCAAATTGGTAATATCCTCACCGTCGAACATTACCTTGCCAGCCCGCAAATCCAGCATGCCGAACATCGCTTTCATAGCGGTTGATTTACCCGCACCATTGGGCCCAACAACAACGGCAATCTCACCGCGTTCAACACTGACTGTGCAGTCATGCAGAATATCTGCTCCCCCATATCCGCCAGTCATTTCATCACCAATCAGAAAGCTCATTTTGTGGCTCTCTTCTTGTTCTTCAAACCGGTACCAAGATAGGCCTCGATAACCTCATCATTGGCCTTTATTTCAAGTGCCGTTCCTGTTGCAAGAACCGCCCCTTCGGCCATGACAATGACCGGATCACATAATCTTGAGATAAACTCCATATCATGCTCAATCATACAGAATGTATAACCACGATCTTTATTCAGGCGGAAAATGGCATCACCGATAGAGTTGAGCAATGTCCGGTTAACACCAGCCCCGACCTCATCAAGGAACACAATCTTTGCATCGACCATCATCGTGCGGCCAAGCTCAAGCAGCTTTTTCTGTCCCCCAGACAAATTGCCAGCCAATTCATCGGCAACCTGATTGATTTGCAGAAAATCTATGACATCATTTGCCTTGGCACGAATATCGGCTTCTTCGGCGCGCACACGTGCTGGATTAATCCATGTATCAATCAACCGTTCACCCGATTGCTTGGCTGGCACCATCATCAAATTTTCACGAACCGTTAACGTCGAAAACTCATGCGCAATCTGAAAAGTGCGCAACATGCCTTTATCGAACAATTCATGCGGGGCAAAGCCGGTAATATCCTCGCCATCAAGAAACACTTTTCCTGACGTTGGTTTATATACACCGGCAATAACGTTGAATAAGGTGGTCTTGCCAGCACCATTGGGACCAATAAGCCCAGTGATCGAACCAGTTTCAATGACCAATGATGCATCATTAACGGCTTTAATGCCGCCAAAATGCTTACTTATGTTTTCAATAACTATCATAAAAAATACTAATAATAATAGGATCCAGACATCACGCATGATGTCTGGATCGCAGTTTATCTATAGCTTAGCGGAAACGGGCTGTAGTGTTCTCGCCGCCTTTAACAAGGATTTCCTTGTAGTTACCAGCAGACTCACCAGCACCAATCAGCTCAACAGCAGACGCACCAACATAGTCAATGTCGCCACCATCAGCGATAATCTTCATGGCTTTTGCAAGTTCACCTGGGTAAATCTTTTCACCTGGCGCATTAGCAACTTCCATGACCTTACCTTTGAAATCAGCACTTTCAGTTGAACCTGCGGCCTGCATGGCCAGCATTATCAAAGCTGCACCGTCATAAGACTCAGCAGCAAACGGTCCGTCTTTGAAACCTGCTGCCTTTGCAAGCTCGGCGAACTTTGAAGCACCTGGGCTGTCTGTTCCTGGAACCGTACCGAATGATCCGTCAAGATCAGAGCCGATAGCTTTAGGAAGTGAATCACCAATCATACCGTCTGGAAGCACGAATGTGTCAAATGCACCAGTGTCCAATGACGCTTGAATGACACCTTTACCACCTTGGTCAAGATAACCAGCAACAATCAGCACTTCACCACCAGCTTGCGCTAGTGCGGCAACTTCTGCACCATAATCGGCTTTACCGTCTTCATGCGATGCTGAAATAGTGATTTTACCACCAGATTTTTCGAAATTCATCTGAATGCTGTCTGCAAGACCTTTACCATAGTCATTATTTGTATAGGTCATCGCAACAGATTTGATACCTTTGTCATTCAGGATATCAGCAACAACCTGACCCTGACGGGCATCTGATGGCGCTGTCCGGAAGAACAGACCGTTATCTTCCAGCGTCGACAAGGCTGGAGATGTGGCTGAAGGTGAAATCATCACAATACCTTTGGCCATAGCAACATTCTGCAGAATAGCTGTAGTAACACCTGAACAGTCAGCACCCATGATGGCTTTGACTTTGTCAGATGTAATAAGACGTTCAGCAGTCGCTGTTGCAGCAGCTGAATCAATACAGGTCGAATCACCTCGTACCGATGTTACAGAAGAACCACCCATGAATGTGCCTGAATCGGTAACTTCCTTCATGGCCAATTCAGCGCCAGCAGCCATATCTGGAGTCAGCGATTCAATCGGACCCGTATAGCCAAGCAGCGTCCCGATCTTTACATCAGCGGCAAGCGCTGGTGTGATAGAAACAGCCGCCGCCACAGCGGCAATAATAATCTTTTTCATTTTTTGTCTCCCAAAGAACTAAATTCATACTTTTAGATGCCTGATAATGGCTTATTGCTCAACTAATTCAAGCCTTAAACCGTCATTGCTGTCTCAAAAACGATAACATGGGATGAAAACCATTTACCCCACAATATAAATACATGATTGTAATTACATTATAGTTAGGCAATTAGGTATCGTCATTCATGGCTCGTAACATAATCACCAAAAACCTTCCCCATAACCCCGGTGTGACTGGCTGGAACGCGATTCTGCCCGAGGATTCACCACCTCATATTTTGGCCAAAAATGTAAATGCTGACTGGTTAATAATCGGCGGCGGTTTTGCTGGCCTCTCAGCCGCGCGGCGATTGTCACAACTAGCCCCTGATAGCCGAATTACCGTGCTTGAGGCTGGCCGGATTGGCAACGGGCCTGCTGGTCGAAATTCTGGCTTCATGATTGATTTACCACATGTGTTATCGTCTGAAGATTACGCGGGTGACAGCACTGAAGATTTACTCCAGATGGCCATGAACCGTCGTGCCATCGCTTTTGCCCTTGATGCAGCCGATGAATATGGCCTCGACAGTGAAATCATATCCCAAAGTGGCAAAGTCAATGGCGCGGCAACATCAAAAGGCGTGGCGCATAACCTTGCCTATGCCGATCATCTGGATCACCTTGCCGAAAAATACGAAATTCTTGATGCCCAGCATATGAAAGAATTATGCGGCAGTGACTATTACAATCAGGGTTTATACACACCTGGCACAACAATGCTTCATCCTGCCGCCTATGTACGCGGGCTTCGTGATGGCTTGCGACACAAGGTCAGTATTTTTGAAAATAGTCCAGTAACATCCATGACAAAGACTGGTGCCGACTGGCAAGCCAAAACCCCCGACGGGGCAATCACCGCACCACAAATCATCTTGGCGGTAAATGGTCATGCGCAAAGCTTTGGCTTTTTCAAACGGCGGCTAATGCATATTTTCCTTTATGCTTCTATGACACGCGCCTTACACACAGAAGAAACCCGAAAGCTTGGTGGCAACCCACGCTGGGGCATAACACCATCCGATCCGGTAGGCAGCACAATACGCCGTATTTCAGGGCAGTCAGGTGACCGCATCATTGTTCGCAATCAGGCCAGTTTTGTCAGTTCGATGCAGGTGCCAGACCGCGTAGCTATTGCAAAGCGCACACATCACGAGCGAAGTTTTGCCGCCCGCTTTGAACATATGTCTGGCATAGAAATGGAACATAGCTGGGGTGGCAAATTATGCCTTAGCCTGAATGACGTGCCTGCTTTTGGTGCCATTGAAGACGGAATCACAGCCGCATGTTGTCAGAACGGATTAGGGACAGCGCGGGGAACACTTTCAGGCATCGTGGCCGCTGATCTGGTGACTGGAAATTTATACGACAATCATCAAAGCCTTGAACGTATGCTGTCCTATCCCGAACCCAAAAAACTGCCGATAGAACCCTTTGCAACCATTGGTGCAACTTTGACAATCAAATACCGCGAATGGCGTGCTGGCAAAGAAGTCTGATAGTGCAATTCATTAATGCGTTTCGTTAAGCCCCTTATCTTCGGGTATTTCACGTTCTCGGCGGGCAATATAATCGAGCAAAGCGTCGTTCGTTGCCTCATCCAGTTTAGGCTCTTCATATTCCTTCAGCATTTGACGCGCCATCGTCAAAGCGCGTTCGGTAACATCCTTTGCACCTTCCGCCTGCCATTGTTCAAATGAATTATTATCAAACAGCGTAGGCATGAAAAAGGCACGCTCAAAATTCTCCAGCGTATGCGCATGACCAAGATAATGTCCGCCTGGCCCTATATCGCGTACTGCACATAACGCCTCGTCAAAATCATCCCAGCGCAGCCCTTCGGCCATTCTGTAACCCATTGCACATTGTTCGGCATCAACCATAAATTTGGCAACCGAACAATGCATACCAGCCTCGTTCCAGCCTGCCGAATGCCATATATAATTTGCACCTGCCATCAACACAGCCATTAAGGTTGTTGCACTTTCATAGCCTGCCTGTGCGTCCAGCGTTTTTGCACCACCAAGCGTATTTGACGTTCGCCACGGGACGCCATAAAACCGCGCCATTTGGCCAATCATGAAGTTCATCAGCGAAATTTCGGGCGTTCCTGCCATCGGCGCGCCCGACCGCATGGATACTGTTGACAGATAATGCCCATAGATTGCTGGCGCCCCTTTGCGGATAACTTGCGTATAAGCCAGCGCCGATAGCGCCTCCGCATTCAACTGCGCAACCGCAGGCACCGTTGACGCTGGTGTATTAGCACCGCCAAGTACAAAAGGTGAGCACAGAACAGGCTGATTCCGCCGGACAAAGGCACGCATTGCACCCAGCATTGTTTCATCCCAGACTAAGGGTGAATTGCCATTTATATTGCCAACAACAACCGCATGGTCTTCCAGAAATGCCGCACCAAACAGGATGTCGCACATATCCATGACATCCTCGCCATTTTTGCCTGACGTTGTCATGCCCATAAAGGTTTTGTCCGAATATTTCATCGACGAATAGGTAATTTGCAAATGCCGATGCGGCACCGGATGATCCATTGGTTCAACAATATGATGCGCTGATGAATGCATGGCTGGGGACATATGCGCTAATTTATGGAACATCCCCAGATCATCCAGCGTTGGCAACCGTCTTTCATCATCAAGATCGCGTAAATATGGTGCGCCTGTCATTGGCACAAACATTGATTTACGGCCACCTAAACCAATCGTATTATCAGGGTTACGTGCATGAAGTGTAATCGTTTCAGGGATTGAACTTATAAGACTGCGGATATGTTCACGATCAAATTTTACCAAGTCTCCCTCGACACGGGCGCCTGCTTTGCGCCAGTCATCAAGGGCAACCGGATCACGAAAAACAACACCAACATCTTCAAGAATGGACATTGAGGCATCGTCA